>CAYJQA010000348.1:6064-6394 GCA_964372065.1 uncultured Litorilinea sp. | reverse complement strand
ACACGACCTTTGGCGTCATTGGCGTCAAGGTGTGGATCTATCACGGCGAGGTGATGCCCGGCGAAGAGTATCACGCCCGCTATAGCGTCGCACCTGCCGCCTAAGATTGGGCACGGCGCGCCGGCACAGGCGTCCCCTGGGACGCAGCGGACGGGCGCGCCGTCAATGAGGACGATGGAGAACTAAACCATGTTGATGCCAAAGCGTGTGAAATTCCGAAAGATGCACCGCGGTCGGATGCGGGGCCTGGCGCAACGGGGCAACAGCATTGATTTCGGCACCTATGGCTTGCAGTCGCTGGAACCCCAGTGGCTGACCAGCCGCCAGATC
>CAYJQA010000348.1:0-6054 GCA_964372065.1 uncultured Litorilinea sp. | reverse complement strand
CTGCCCGCCGCGCCGTCACGCGTTATATCCGCCGTGGTGGTAAACTGTGGATCCGCGTCTTTCCCGACAAGCCGGTGACCCAACGCGCCGCCGAGACCCGCATGGGTTCCGGCAAGGGCAGCGTGGACCATTGGGTGGCGGTGATCAAACCGGGCCGCGTGATATTCGAGATGGCCGGCATTCCTGAGAGCCAGGCGCGCGAAGCGTTCCGGCTGGCCTCGCACAAACTGCCGATGAAAACCCAGTTCATCAGCCGCGAGGACCACAGCGTCAGCTAGGGCTGCGCTGGGCCAAGCTGCTTTCTGAACCGGCAGACGGAGGAGAATGAATCATGAAGTTAAGTGAACTGCGGGCTTTGACCGACGCAGAACTGATGAACAAGTTGGATGACTCGTATCAAGAGTTGTTCAACCTGCGCTTCCAGAAGTCGACCGGCAAGCTCACCAACACGACCCGCGTGCCCGAGGTCAAGCGGCAGATCGCCCGCATTAAGACCTTGCAGCGCGAGCGCGAGTTGGGCGTCGGGGCAGCGTAAGGAGAAAAGCAAAATGCGCGAGCGACGCAAGACGTTGGTCGGTACGGTCACCAGCGACAAGATGGACAAGACCGTAGTGGTCACAGTGGAACGGAGCACCCGCCATCCGCTGTATGGTAAGGTTATCAAGCTAAGCGACAAGTATAAGGCGCACGACGAGAATAATGAGGCGAAGACGGGCGACACGGTGCGCATCTGCGAGTGTCGACCCATCAGCAAGGACAAGCGGTTCTTTGTCCAAGAGATCCTCAACAAGGCCGTCGTGGTCGACGAATTCGTCGATAACATCAAGGCCTAAGGCAAGGGGACGGGACGATGATCCAGCAAGAGAGCCGCCTCAAGGTGGCCGATAATACCGGCGCTAAGGAATTGCTGACCATCCGCGTCAAGGGCGGCAGCCATCATCGGTATGCGGCGATTGGCGATGAGATCGTGGCGACGGTCAAGTCGGCAACCCCGACGGGCAGTGTCAAGAAGGGCGATGTGGTGCGGGCGGTCATCGTGCGCACACGCCGCCCGGTGCGTCGCCCGGACGGGAGTTATATCCGCTTCGATGAGAACGCGGCGGTGATCGTGGACGATAACCACAACCCGCGCGGGACGCGCATCTTTGGGCCGGTGGCCCGCGAGCTGCGCGAACGCGGGTATATGCGTATCGTCTCGCTCGCCCCCGAAGTGCTCTGAGTCGCGCGAGAGGAATGAAGGCTATGAAAGTCAAGATTAGCAAGGGCGATACGGTCGAGGTCATCGCGGGCGACGACAAAGGTCGGCGCGGTGAAGTGCAGCAGGTGATCCGCCACAAGAACCGCGACGGCACGTATGATCCTAATCGCGTCTATGTGTTGGTGGAAGGCGCCAACCTGGTGATCAAGCACCAACGGCGCACGCCGAATGTGCGGACACAGGCGGGGCGCATTGAGAAGCAGGCGCCCATCCACATCAGCAACGTCATGCTGGTGGGGGTGGACGGTAAGGCGACGCGTGTCGGCACGGACGTGGCGGCCGACGGCGAGAAGACCCGGATTGCCCGCACGACGGGCGACCCGCTGCCCAAGAAGTCCAAGTAAGCGCGGCCGTGTGGCTGCGTCCATGTCGAAGCGCCTGACCTTACGCCGGACGACGCCGGCGTCTGCGGGCGAGGAGCAATGAACGATGAGTGAGCAAAGTGTACAGGCCAGACACATCCCGCGCCTAAAGACGCGGTATGCGGAAGAAGTTGCGCCGGCTCTGATGAAGGAGTTCGGCTACAAGAATGTGATGCAGTTGCCGCGGTTGGTGAAGATTTCGGTCAACATCGGCTTGGGTGAGGCGCTGCAGAACGCCAAGGCCATCGAGGCCGCCACGGGCGACGTGACCATTATCACCGGCCAGAAGCCGGTCGTGACCAAGGCGCGCAAGTCTATCGCGACCTACAAGTTGCGCGAGGGGATGCCCGTGGGCGTGATGGTGACGCTGCGCGGCAACCGGATGTGGGATTTTCTGGATCGGCTGATCAACGTGGTGTTGCCCCGCCAGCGTGACTTTCAGGGGATTTCGCCGGATGCCTTCGACGGCCGCGGCAATTACAGCCTGGGCCTGCGCGAGCAGCTGGTCTTCCCGGAGATCGATTACGACAAGGTGGACAAGATCCGGGGCATGGAAATCACCGTTGTGACGACGGCCAAGAGCGACGAAGAGGCGCGCCGGCTGCTGGCGCTCATGGACATGCCGTACCGGCGCAGCTAGGGCGGCGCAGCCGAGCAAAGGAAAGGATTGACCTGTGGCAAAGAAGTCGATGGTTGCCCGCGAGACCAAGCGCAAGTTTGCGGTGCGTGTCCGGAATCGCTGCAAGATGTGTGGGCGTGCGCGCGGCTACATGCGTCGTTTTGGGCTGTGCCGCATTTGTTTCCGGGGTGAGGCGCTCAAGGGCCATCTGCCGGGCGTGGTGAAGTCGAGCTGGTAGGGACGTTGCGGTAATCGCAACGCACGAAACGAACCAATCATTAATGGCTGCGTTTGGCGGCGGCGTCGTCATGACGTGGGCGCGAAACAAAGCCGGCGATGGTTACTGACTACAGTTTTCTGCAATCTACCTGCCGTGCGTGAGGCCAGCGGATGTGGGCCAGGATGCACGGGTGCAGCTCAGGCTGGATAGGCAAAAATGAACTGCATTGCAGGAGAGTGCAAGAGTGACCAAGGGAGCACAACATGCAGAGTGATCCGATTGCCGATATGCTCACGCGTATCCGGAACGCTGCGCTGGTCAACCACAAGCAAGTGGTGATTCCCGGCGCCAAGATCAAGCTCGCGATTGCCCAAATCTTGAAGGCGGAAGGGTTTATCGAAGGCTTCGCCGTCACCGACGAGAAGCCGCAGCCAAACCTGGTGGTCCGGCTCAAGTACACCGGCCGCGGCGACTCGGTGATCACCGGCCTGGAGCGGGTGAGCAAGCCGGGGCGGCGCGTCTATGCCGGACACAAGGAGATTCCTTGGGTCCGCGCCGGGTTGGGGATCAGCATAGTCTCGACGCCCAAGGGGCTGATGACCGGGCGCGAAGCCCGGCGCGCCCGCATGGGTGGTGAGATTATCTGCAACGTCTGGTAAGCCTGCGGGCGACTGCCGGACCTGAGGCGAAGTGCGACAGATACGAGCGCAGCGAGGAGGTTTACCATGTCGCGGGTTGGACGCAATCCAATTCCCGTTCCGAAGAACGTAACGGTGACGGTTGAGAAGGGCAATCGCGTGGTCGTCAAGGGGCCGAAAGGCACCTTGGAGCAGGCGATCCACCCGGCCCTGGAGGTTACCCAGGAAGACGGTCAGGTGCTGGTCAAGCGCCCGACCGACAGCCGGGAGCATCGTGCGCAGCACGGGCTGGCGCGCGCTTTGTTGGCCAATATGGTCACGGGCGTGACGACCGGTTTCGCGCGCCGGCTGGAGATCGTCGGTGTGGGCTATCGCGCCGAGAAGCAGGGCAATAATCTGGTCTTGCAGGTGGGCAAGAGCCACCCGGTGGTGATTGAGCCGCTGAATAAGACCATGACGTTTGAAGTGGACAAGGACGGTCGCGGTTTCAACGTGATCGGGATCGACAAGTGTGATGTCGGCCAGATGGCTGCCGTCATTCGCATGGAGCGCCCGCCGGAGCCCTATCAGGGCAAAGGCATCCGCTATGCCGGTGAAACGGTGAAGATCAAGGCGGGTAAGAGCGGCAAGGGCGGCAAGAGCCGCTAAAGGCTAAGGAGAACGTTATGGCAAAGGAAACACGCCTTCAGTCACGCCGGCGCCGCCACGTCCGCGTGCGTCACAAAGTGTCGGGTACCACCGAGCGCCCGCGTCTGGCGGTTTTTCGCAGCCTGCGGCACGTCTATGCCCAGGTGATTGACGATTCGAGCGGCCGCACGCTGGTGTCGGCGTCCACGTTGGATGCCGGTCTGCGCGAGGAAATCGCGGCGTTGGACGTGCACGAGCAGGCCAAGGCCGTGGGCCGCGCCGTGGCCGAACGGGCCAAGGCGGCGGGCATCGAGCAGGTCGTCTTCGACCGCGGTGGGTACGTCTATCACGGCCGCATCAAGGCCGTCGCTGAGGGCAGCCGCGAGGCGGGCCTCGTCTTCTGATCACGAGTTTGGCACGAGCTGGGGGAAAACTATGGCACGTGGAGATAAGCGAGAAAAGCGCCGCGAGCGAGATCGCGACGACCGCGAGGAACTTGACGAGCGCGTGGTCCACATTGCCCGCACGGCCAAAGTCGTGAAGGGTGGTCGCCGCTTTGCCTTCCGGGCAGTGGTGGTGGTGGGCGACCAAAAGGGCCGCGTGGGCGTGGGCGTCGGCAAGGCCCGTGAAGTGCCGGACGCCATTCGCAAGGCGTCGGACCGGGCGCGCAAGTCGATGGTCGTGGTGCCGCTGTTGGGCACGACCATTCCGCACACCGTGGAATCGCAGTTTGGCGCGGGCCGGGTGCTGCTCAAGCCCGCCAGCCCCGGCACCGGCGTAATTGCCGGCGGCGGCGTGCGCGCCGTCGTCGAGGCAGCCGGCGTCAAGGACATTCTGAGCAAGTCGCTGGGCAGCGACAACATCCTCAACGTGGTGCAGGCGACCTTTACCGCGCTGGGGGATCTGCAGGATTACCGGCGTGAGGCGGAGCGGCGTGGGGTAGAACCGCGGCGTTTGGCCCCGTTCTGGTACCGGGAGGAGATGCATGGATAGTCAGGCGCCCAAGACCATTCAGGTAACGTTGGTGCGTAGCCCCATCGGCTATGAAAAATCCCAGAAGGCGACTGTGCGCGCGCTGGGGCTGACGCGAATGCACCAGACGGTGGAGAAGGTAGACACACCGGCGCTCCGGGGCATGATCAACAAAGTGACCCATCTGGTGCGTGTAACCGAAGCCTAAGCTGGGGAGCCGGGCCATGCGCCCGGCATTTCCCGGTCTATTAGCAACCAAAGGAATCGATAATGAAGAATCATGACCTGCGCCCTGCCGAAGGTTCGACACAAAAGCGCAAGCGAGTGGGTCGTGGCACCGGCTCCGGCAAGGGCAAGACCAGCACCCGTGGCACAAAAGGCCAAAACTCCCGAGCGGGCGGCGGTGTGCGTCCCACCTTTGAGGGTGGTCAATTACCCTTAGTCAAGCGGTTGCCCAAACTGCGGGGTTTCAACAACCGGTTTAAGGTTGAGTATGCGGCTGTCAACCTGGACACGCTGGAGCGGCTCTTTGCGGCGGGCACGTCCGTGTCGCCGGAGGAGTTGTCCGCGGTCGGGTTGGTGGATGCCAATGATCCCATCGTGGTATTGGGGCGCGGCGAGATCAGCAAGCCACTGCAGGTGAAGGCGCATCGCGTCAGCGCGAGCGCGCAGTCGAAGATCGAAGCGGCGGGCGGTTCGGTCGAGCTTCTGCCTTGGGTAGTCAACAAGCGCATGCCTCGCTCCTAAGGGTGAGCGCCGCCTGCGGTCTACCGGGTTTCATTGCCAAGGGAGAGAACCGCCATGCTTGATGCCGTACGCAATGCCTTTCGGCTGCCGGATCTGCGCCAGAAGCTGCTGGTGACGATCGGCATCCTGTTATTGTATCGTTTCGTGGCGCATATTCCGCTGCCCGGCGTGGATCGCACCGCGCTGGAATCGCTGTTCCGCGGAAGCGACGCCAACATGTTGTTGAGCTTGCTGAACTTCTTTAGCGGCGGCGGGCTGGCGCAGATGGGCGTGATGGCGTTGGGGGTATACCCCTACATCACCTCGTCCATTATCATGCAGTTGCTGACGCCCATCGTGCCGCAGTTGGAAGAGATGAGCAAGGAAGGCGAGCAGGGCCGCCACAAGATCAATCAGTACACCTACTGGCTGACGGTCCCGCTGGCAATCTTGCAGGCCATCGCCCAGGGCACGCTGTTGAGCCGGCAGGCGGGTGGCGGGCTGGTGGTCTTGCCCAACTGGGGCTTTGTGGGCGACAGCTTCTTGCCGTCGATCACGATCATCATCGGCATGACGGCGGGGACCATGTTCGCCGTGTGGTTGGGCCAGTTGCTCACCGAGCAGGGTATCGG
>CAYJQA010000347.1:0-6409 GCA_964372065.1 uncultured Litorilinea sp. | reverse complement strand
CCGCGGGGCCAGTTTCACCCGCAGGACCCGGTTCGCCAGCAGCACCAGCTTCACCAGCAGGGCCCGGCTCACCCGCAGGACCGGCAGGACCCGCGGGGCCAGTTTCACCCGCAGGACCCGGTTCGCCAGCAGCACCAGCTTCACCGGCGGGACCCGGCTCGCCCGCAGGACCGGCAGGACCTACTTCGCCGGCGGGACCCGCAGGACCGGCAGGGCCTACCTCACCGGCGGGACCCGTAGGACCCGCCTGATTCCAGTTCACCTGCGTCTCGTCCGCGGTGCAAGGTTGCGCCGGCGCGTCGCCGATCGCGATCTTGACGATGAGGCCCCCCGCGGTCAAACACCCAGTGTAAACATTGTCGGTGCTCTCGGACTGCGCCACCGCTACGCCCGCGACAATCAGGACGGCTGCGATTGCGGCGATCACGCCTGGATGCAATCTCATCACCATACTCCTCTTGGGGATAAACGCGATTACGAATTGGAGGCAAATATGAACGGTCTATAGTGTACCAGAAGATGGCCGCAAAGCACAGCACCAGTTTAGGACGCATTCAAGCGCCTCTGCCGGCCCGCGGCCGCCGCTCGATTCAGTGTAATCCCCAACGGCGCGAAAACGAAAAGAGCGGGCGCGCCGCGCTTGACCCCCTGGATGCGTGTTCCGCGCGGTAAAGCGTAGGACAATCGTATATTACCATGCACGTATATGCCTTGACAGGTATATACGTGCATGGTAATATACCGCCATGACCACAATCTTTGATGTCCTGGCTGAACCAAACCGGCGGCGCATTCTCGATTTTCTGCGCAGCGAGGAACGCTCTGTCGGCGAGATCGTCGACGCGTTGGGGCTTAGCCAGCCGACAGTATCGAAGCATCTTCGCGTCCTCAAAGAGGCGGGTCTGGTCGCGGTGCATCCGGATGCGCAGCGCCGCTTGTACTACCTGCGTTGGGAGCCATTGATGGAGTTGGATGCATGGCTCGCAGCCTATCGGAGCCTCTGGGAACAGAAGCTCGACCGTCTTGAGGACTACCTTAGAAGAGTTCAGAACCAAGGAGCAGAGAAATGACCGCAGCAAGCCACACAATGGGCAATCAGGCGACGTCCTCCCAGTCCACAGTTGCCGACCGCGAGATCGTCTTCACGCGCACCATCAATGCGCCGCGCGAGTTGGTTTGGCAAGCCTGGACCGACCCGACGCACCTGATCCACTGGTGGGGACCGCAGGGCTTTACCAACACCTTCGAGCAGATCGACGTGCGTCCGGGCGGCGTCTGGCGCTTTATCATGCACGGCCCCGACGGCGTCGACTATCCCAACCTGATCATCTATCAGGAGCTTGAGAAACCGGCGCGCCTGGTCGTCTTGCACGGCTCGGGCGCGGCGAACGACCCCGACCAGTTCCAAATGGTGTTGACGCTGGAAGAGGAGCCAGGCAACAAGACCCGCCTCACCATGCGCTCGATCTTCCCGACCGCTGCGGCCCGCGAGCAGGCGATCAAAGAGTATGGGGCCGTGGAGGGCGGCAACCAGACGATCGACCGCCTGGCGGACCTGTTGGCCAACGCCGCGGACCGCGAACTGGTGATCACCCGCGTGTTCGATGCCCCGCGGCCGTTGGTCTGGCAGGCCTGGACCGACCCGGTGCATATCGCCCAGTGGTGGGGACCAAAAGGCTTTGGCGCGCGGGTCCCCGAAATGGACCTGCGCCCCGGCGGCCACTGGCGCTACATCATGATCGGCCCGAACGGCGCCGAGTATGCGTCCCAGGGCGTCATCCGCGAAGTCGTTCCCTTGGAGCGGCTCGTCACCACCGACGAGTTTGGCGACGACATCGACCTGCCCGGCGTGGACCTACCAGGCGGCATGGTCGTGACGGCCATCTTCGAAGACGTGGGCAACAAGACCCGCCTCACCCTGCGGACCATGCACCGCAACGCCGAGGACCGCCGCAAGCACGAGGCGATGGGCGTCAAGGAAGGCTGGGAGTCCAGCTTCGAGTGCCTGGACGAGCACTTGGCGACGATGGTCGCCCAGTAACCCGGCGCACCTCCGTTCACCCAGCTACAGACGTTCGCTTCACGGGGGGCCTAGCCAGGCCCCCCGTCGCGCGCCAACTGGCGCTGCGCCTGGCCCACGATGTCCATGCCGGCCAGTTCGCTCCACGCCGCCAACAGCCGCCGCGTCACCGCGCCCACCTGACCGTCGCCCACCGGCAGTCCGTTGAAGCGCGTCGCCGGCATGATGCAGTAGGGCGTCGAAGTAAAGAACGCTTCCTCGGCGGTGTAGATATCGTAGGGCTGGAAGTCGGTCACTTGGGTGGGGATGCCGAGCTGCGCGGCCAGTTCCAGCACGGTCGCGCGCGAGATCCCCGCCAGTGCGCCGCGAGCGTGCGGCGTCTTGAGCACCCCTTCGCTGACGATAAAGAAATTGCCGCCCTTGTTCTCCGCCACATTGCCGTCCACGTCCAGCAGCACACTCTGGGCCTGGGGGTCCACCAGTTTGACCTCGATCTCCGCCAGGGTATAGGCCAGACGGCTGCGGTTCTTGATGCGAGCGTCCAGCGCCTGCGTCGGCACGGCGCGGCTCATGGGCGTCACCGCGTGACAGCCTTCGGTGTAGAAGCGCGCCCAGTCGGTCAGGATCAACGGCTGGGTCAAGATGATCACCGTCGCCTGCGAACGCTGTTTGGTGGGGTCCGCACCGGACACCGAGCGCCCGCGCGAGATGTTATGGACGATCCACACGTCCTCATCGGGCGGCACGTGGGGCAGGTTGGCGGCCAGCACCTCCAGCGTCCGCTGCTTGAGCGCGTCGCGGCTCAGGCCGGGGTCGATGCGCGTCACCTTGAGCGACTTGTAGAGCCGGTCCAGGTGCTGGTCGAGCTTGAACGGCGTATGGCGAAAGGTGCGCGTCGATTCGGTCACGGTGTCGCCCAACGTCACGGCGGCGTCGAACACGGAGATTTTGGCGTCATCCGGGGCGAATAGCTCGCCGTTGATATAGACCAGATGCCGCGCCGGATCATGCTGCATAGAATTACCTCTTCTCAGGATGCAAGGGGGTTGCGTGGCGACAGCGGCGTCGTGAGGCGCACGCCGCCCGCCACAGGTCGGGCGGTCATTACTGCTTGAGGAACCAAGTTTCGGGGTTGCGCTCCGGCCAGACGATGTTGGACCACTGGCGGAACTGGTAATTGCAGATGTTCTTGTTGACCACGTGCCCGCGATCTTGTTGGAACAGGGTCATGTGGAGCAACTCCTCGTTGGTGATCTCGGAGATGGTCCACCACATCTGCCGGCGCGTCGCGGCGTCCGGCTCGACCATGGCATCCTGCACCTGCCGGTCCACGTCGGCGTTGCAGTAGGCCGCGGCATTGACGCCCGCCGGCGGCACATTGGCGCACGCATAGCGCGCGTACTCGAAGGGCGCCGCGATGCCGCAGCAACCATAGGCCAGGTCATAGTGCGGATTCTCATAGACGCGGGCGGCCCAGGCCAGCGCATCCATGTGTTCCACCGCCACCTTAACGCCCGCGTCGGCCCAGAATTGCTGCATGGCCGCCACGACGTTGCGGTCCAACTCGGTCTGATAGTAGGTCACGAAATGGAGTTCCTGGTTCGCGTCCCAACCGGCCGCGGCCAGCAACTCCTTGGCCTTCTCCACGTTGTATTCATATTTGGGCACGTTGGGGCTGATCCAGGTGTGATTGGGATCCACGTTGTCATAGTCATAGACAAACGCCTGGCCCGGCCCATAGACGCCAGTGGTAATGGCCTCGCGGTCGAGGGCATAGAAGAGCGCCTGAAGCACACGCTTGTCGGGGAAGTTGGTGTGATTCGGCCAGATCGCCAGCGCGCCCGGCAGCGGCGCGCCCACCACAACCAGCTTCTCGTCGGCCTCAGCCCGTTCGCGGTCCACCCCGCTCACCAGGTTGCCCACTTGGATCTCGCCGCTCTCCAGACCGGGCAGCCACGCCGCCACCGACGTCAGACCGAGGCGGAAGATCAGCCGGTCCAGATGTGGGCGGCCCTTGTAATAGGCTTCGTTGGCTTCCAGAATGTAATACTGGTCCGGCACAAACTCGCCCATCTTGAAGGGGCCGGAGCCGATCACCTGCGCGCGGGCATAGGGTGAGGCGGTCATCTCGGCAAAGGGGATGCCTGCCCAGATGTGCTTGGGATAGAGGTTCATCCCGCCCATGCCATAGAAGAAGTCGGCGCGCGGGCCGGCCAGCGTGATCTCCAGCGTGTAGTCGTCCACGACCTTAGCGCCGGTGATCTCGGTGGCCGCGCCGTCCACAAAGTCCTGATACCCGGCAATGGCCGCGAGGGGCAGCACCGCCCGCACCGCGATCCCCGTGTCCGGGTGCGCCACCATCTCGATGGTGTACTTGACGTCGGCCGCGGTCAGCGGCTCGCCGTCGTGCCAGACCACGTCGTCGCGCAGATGATAGGTGTAGACCAAGCTATCGGCGGAAACGTCCCAACTCTCGGCGACATCGGGCACGATGGTCTCGCCGTCCGCGATGCTCAGGTCCACCAACTGGCTAAAGACAAAGGACTCGTTGGTATACCCGCGCGACAGCCAGTTGCGCCCGACCATGGCGTCGTCGGCCCAGGCAAAGGTGACTTCCCCGCCATCCACCGGGTCCACGTCGCACGCGTTGATCCAGGTGTCGCCGCCGGCCGCGGGTGCGGCGGCTTCTGCCGTCGCGGCCGGGGACGCCGCGGGCGCGACGCAGGCGGTCAACGACAGCCACGCGACGCCGGCCAACAGACCAAGCCAAAGGTGGGTCTTCGTGGTCATGGCAGTGTCCACCTTGTGTGGAAAGCAACCCGCAACCGCGCTCGCAGGGAGTCGCTGAACAACACGCGTGATGCCGGACGGGATAGAAAGCGGAGACTTGTCCGTGCGTGCTTGACGGTGCGGCGGCGTTGCTATACCATGCGGCGCACACCGCGCCGCCCATGTCGCCGCTGCTCCCAGGGCCGCACTTTGGCCCGCCAACCCTGTCCGTCCACCCTGCCGCCTCGCCATCTTGTCAGACCGGAGAACGCATGAACAAGCTACGTTACGGCATCCTGGGGTCCGGCTTTATGGGCCGCACCCATGCCGAGGCCATTCGCCATCTGGAGCGGGCCGAACTGGTCGCCGTCGCGGGCGGCACACGCGCCCCCAAACTGGCCGCCGACTACGGCGTGACCTTATGCCACTCGACCCAGGAATTGGTCAGCCGCGCCGATGTGGATGCGGTCATCATCACCACGCCCCAGTTTGCCCATGCCGAGGAGGCGCTCCTCGCCGCCGCCCAGGACAAGCACCTGTTCATCGAAAAGCCCATGACCACCACCGTCGCCGACGCCGAGCGCATCATCGACGCGTGCGAACGGCGCAACCTCAAGCTCTCCGTGGGCTATCAGCAGCGTTACCGCGCCGTCCCTCGCGGGGCGCATGACCTGGTGCAGTCCGGGGCCATCGGCCAGGTCTACACCATCCAGTTCAATCAAGTCTTTCAGCTTTTCACCGACCCCGGCTTTGGCGGCGACTGGAGTTGGTGGGCCAATCCCGCCGCGGTCGGGCACATCCTGGCCGGCGGCGTCCACAGCATCGACCTTTGCCGGTGGATGCTGGGCAGCGACGTGGTCAGCGTGGTGGGCCATTCGCGCACTTTCCGCGAAGCCCACGAACCGGAGAACACGACCCTGGGCCTGCTGCAATTCGCCAACGGGACGATCATGGCGCTGTGGGCGTCCAGCGCCTGCCCCCAGCCCGGCTATCCGGGTCACGTCTTCCGCGCCCTGATCATGGGCGAGACGGGCATGATTGACATGGACGCCTATGACAAACTCAAGCTCGCCAATGACGGGACGTGGCGCGTCGTCGCGGAACAGCCGCCGGTCAACACCGAGTATGCCGACACCGCGTTTCGCCAGCCGCGCATGGGCGCGTATATCGAGCAGTTGGCTCGCTTTACCGATGCCGTGTTGGACGGCCACGCGCCGCCCGTGAGCGGGCACGACGGCCTGGTGGGAGTCGCCGTCGCACTCGCCCTGCTGGAATCCTCACGCACGGGCAAAATCGTACATCTGTAGGAGAGAGAAGAGAATCTCACGCCAAGACGCAAAGAAGAAACATTTAGGCTGTGCTGTCATTCCGACGAACGCAGTGAGGAGGAATCCCTCTGCTCTATGCGCTTGACGGCAGAGAGATTCCTCGTCGCAGACTCCACGGAATGACAGCTTGCCACGTCTCTGCCTTTGCGTCTTTGCGACTTTGCGTGAGACCTCTCCTTCTCCCCTGGCTCGCTACCCCAGCGTCAGCGGCACGCCGTATTGAGCGGACAGCGTGCGCAGGTCTTCGACCACGTTGGCTGCGAGGGGGATGCCCTCGGCCCCACGCTTGAGG
>CAYJQA010000346.1:0-6412 GCA_964372065.1 uncultured Litorilinea sp. | reverse complement strand
TGTCGCTCGACCGGGACCACAATGCCGCGTTGAACATTTTAAGTCGAGCCGGGTGGGACACACTCGTGCCGGATAACGTAGCCCCGCTGTTCGCCCCTTCAGTGGGTGGGCAAGGGCAAGCGTCCGTCAGAAGCCCCCGGCTTTAGCCGTGGGGAGTGTCACGAGTTTAAAAGCGGCGTTCTAATAACAAATAATGTCTGCGTATTGTCCTTTCCCGACGAAGCGCTTCCAATCTTCCTGGTCCGGTTCAGAGATCGAAGGGGTTTCAATTGCGGCCCGGATCAGTTCTGACACGTTTTGCAGCGTTGGAAGATCGCCTTTTGCGCCACGCCAGTCCTGCTGGTACCACCATTTTTTGAAGGTTCTCAAATCAATTGGATTGTAGCCTTTACCGTTTTTCCATAACCGGCTGGCGACCTTCCGGATTTTGCCTTGATTGGCCTCGTAATCGAGATGGCACACGTCCGCGAGCGCGTAACAGAATTCTTCCCAGGCTAAATTTTTTCTCGTTTGGGAAGCTGTTGGTTTAAGAGGGGCCGCGCAGCGATCGGTCGCAGCGGCGTCGAGTTCCTCGTCCGCGCAAGCTTCTTCGGCGCGCTGCGCCGGATCCCTCTGGTTCAACTCGGTCTTGTTCATTGGGTCTGATTCAGAGTCGGTCTGAATCCCGTTCAGTTCGTGAACTAGGGGTTGTTCAGCGTTTGAACTACCCTCGTTCACGGTTTGAACTACCCCTGGTTCAGCCCTTGAACTACCTCCTGGGTCGGAAGGTGGTGCGTCGGGAGCGAGTGGTTCGCGGCCTGAACGAGCCGGGGCGGGGGCCTCCTCACGCTTGGGGTTGAGGACGCGATAACGGTTGACTTCGCGCGCGAGGCTGTGGGGCTTGAACGCGCGTAGAACCTGGATCCAGCCCTTCGATTCCAGCTCCTTGAGGTACTTTACCACCGTGGCGCGGGCCATGCGGGCCAGCGCGCACAGCCGGTCGAGGCTGGGCCAGGCCAGACCGGATTCACGGTTGACGTGCCGCGCCAGGATGACGTAGAGCGACAGGGCGCGTGGGCTGAGATCGCACGAGTCGATGGCCTCGTTGTCGATCATGACGAACCCGGTGCGTGGAACACCGGCAGCGGAAGATTGTGCAGACATGAGATCCTCTCCTGAGGGGCAGCGGCACGCGGGCCGCAGGCACAAAGTGAAAAACTCACCTCGCGCCACAGGAGAGGGGTTTGTGAGAAGTTGCTGAGTGTTCACCAGCAGGGTGGTTTTAGAGCTTTGCCTGACGGCGTATTTCAGGTATACTCTAAGTACAAACAACAACGGGATCGCCAAGTTCCCGTGCTGGTGAGACACTCGCTTCCCTCTGCTCTCTGTGGTGCGAGTGTTTTGTTTTCCTAAGACATACTATACACCGATTCTCCTGTTTGCAGGAGTCAGTTTCGCCCCTTAATAGTCACTCTTTACCGACCAATTTTGCGACTTTTGGCCGTTAATTGCGTTAAGATCGGCATGAAGCCTGCTTAGCGCAAAGGAATAGCCATGCCTGCACGCGATTTTGTACCCCGCTCCCTGGTCATCCTGTTCCTGTTCGTTGCCGTGACGCCCCATCTGCCTGCGGCCCGTGCCAGCGAGTCCGGCTGCGGCGACCCTGCCACGCCGATCCACGACGTACAGGGCAGCGGCGAGCGTACCCCGGTCGGCGGCGAGGCCGCGACGGTCGAAGGGGTCGTGGTGGGCGACTACCAGGACCCGATCAGCGGGTTTAGCGGCTTCTTCCTGCAAGAAGAGGACGCTGACGCGGACAGCGATCCCGCCACGTCCGAGGGGATTTTTGTGTACGACGAGCAGAACCGGCTGGACGTCCAGCCGGGCGACGTGGTGCGCGCCGAGGGCACGCCCTTCGAGGATACGACCGATAGTTCGAAGCTGACCGTGCTGCGGCGGCTGGACAGCCTGGCTGTGTGCGGCAGCGGGGCCGCCGTGACGCCCGCGATTGTGGTGCTGCCGGTGAGCAGCGCGGACCAGTGGGAGCGCTACGAGGGCATGCTGGTCACGTTCCCGCAGGCGCTGGTGGTCGATGAGACGTATAACCTGGGGCGCTACGGCGAGCTGGCGCTCTCGCCCGAAGCTCGCCTGATGACGTCCACGCAGGTGGCGCGGCCCGGTGCGGCGGCGCTGGCGGTCGAAGCGGCCAACGCGCTCAATAAAATCGTGCTGGACGACGGGCTGAACATTCAGAACCCGGACCCGGTCATTTACCCGGCGGTGGGCCTGAGCGCGGCGGATACGGTGCGCTCAGGGGACGTGGTGACGGGGTTAACCGGCGTGCTGGACGAGCGGTTCGGCGTGTACCGGGTGCAGCCGGTCGGCCCGGTGACGATCAGCCCGGCCAACCCGCGCCTGAGCGTGCCGCCAGCAGTGGGCGGATCGCTGCGGGTGGCGAGCTTCAACGTGCTGAATTACTTCAACGGCGATGGGGCAAGGGGCGGCTTCCCGACTTCGCGCGGGGCCAGCACCGCCGAGGAATTCGCGCGGCAGCGGGCCAAGATCGTCCGCGCGATCCTGGCGCTCGATGCGGACATCGTGGGGCTGATGGAGATCGAAAACGATGGCGACGGGCCGGAGAGCGCGGTCGCGGATCTGGTGGCCGGGCTGAACGAGGCCGCGGGCGGTGAGGTGTACGCCTATGTGCCCGATCCCGCCGATACCCTGCTGCCGCCGGATGCAGACGAGATCAAGACGGCGCTGATTTACCAGATCGCGACGGTGGATCCGGTCGATCAGCCAGTTACCGATTTCGATCCCATCTTCAGCCGCCCACCCCTCGCGCAGACCTTCGAGCAGATCGCGACCGGGGAGCGGCTGACGGTGATCGTCAACCACTTCAAGTCGAAGGGCTGCACCGATGCGCAGGGCGAGGACCGCGACCAGGGCGACGGGCAGAGCTGCTATAACGCCACGCGGGTGGTGCAGGCGCAGCAGCTCGTGACGTTCGTGGAGGGGCTGCAAACGCTGGCGCATGATCCGGACGTGCTGATCATCGGTGACCTGAACAGCTACGCGAAGGAAGACCCCATCGCCGTGCTGGAATCGGCGGGCCTGGGCAACCTGATGGCGCAGTTCGAGGGCGACACGGCCTACTCGTACGTGTACATGGCCGCGTCGGGCACGCTCGACTACGCCCTGGCGAGCGGTCCGCTGATCGACCAGGTGATGGGCGCGGCGGTGTGGCACATCAACGCGGACGAGCCGCGCGTGCTGGACTATAACGAGGAATACAAGTCGGACAATCAGATTGTTCTGTTCTTTGCGCCGGATATGTTCCGCGCCTCGGACCACGATCCGGTCGTGGTGGGGCTGACCCTGGGGTAAACACGAGGGGACGGATCGGAGGGATCGGACAGATCCGAACGATCCGATTCATCCGATCGTTCGGATTTGTGGGATCGATCGGGGCAGGGCAAAAACCGGGCGGAGCAAGCCCCGCCCTTACGGGAGGTTTTACAGCGACCTCTTAGAGCCAGCGCGCCAGCCAGGCGAGCGCTTCCTCGCGCATGCCCGGCATTTCGACGTGGCCGGAGTCGTAACGGCTCATGCACCACGCCTCCGGCGCGCCCACCTGGGCGTACACCTCGCGCAGCGCCGCGTCGATGCGGTCCAGGCCGACCGCCGGGGTCAGGGCGTCGAGATTGCCCTCCAGCCCCAAATGCGGACGCGGCGCGATCAGCGCGTTGATCGTCGAGGTGGTGAAGTGCTTGAGCAGCCCCGGCAAGTAATAATAGACGTTGTCGCCGTTCAGCCCGCGCGCGTCGATCAACGCCTGGGGATCGGTCAGGCAGCAAATATCGACGCACACTTTCACGCGCGGATCGAGCGCCGCCAGCCACCACGCCATGCTACTGCCCATCGACATGCCCAGCGTGGCGATCCGGTCCGGGTCCACGTCGGGGCGGGTCACGAGGTAATCTACCGCGCGCAGGCTGTCATAGACCATCATGCCCCACAGCACCCTGCCCTGCCACAGCATCAGCTTGAACTGTTCCAGCTCGGTCAGGGTTTGGCGCTCGCCGAAGCACCAGTGATCGATGCACAGCACCGCGTAACCCTGCCCCACCAGCGCGTCACCGTAGGGCGGGGTCTGGAGGTAGGCGCGGGGCGCGATCAGCTCCTGTTTGCCGATATCGTACGCGCCGCCGTGCGAGTGGTTAAAGATCACCACCGGCAGCGGGCCGGACGCCGCTTTTGGATACAGAAAATAGGCCGGGACCGGCTCCAGCCCGTTCAGGTCGAGCACGAGCGTTTCGAGCCAGGCATTCCCGCGATCTCGCCTGCCTGTTATCGCGGCGGAAATGGGAGTGTCGCGCGGGGGAAGGTCGCCCAGCAGGGCGTACAGGGCCGCGCGTTGTGCGGCAGCGTCGGGCAGTTCATGGGCTGAGGTGGGCATTAATCACGTCCAATATTTCGGTGAGTGTAAAAGGTTTCGTCACGTACGCGCTGACACCCAGCTCCATACCACGCTGGATCGCTTCCTTCTCGACTTTGGCCGTCAGAAAAATCAGCGGAATGGTTTCCGTCGCCGGATCGCTGCGCAGCGCTTCGGCCACACCGAACCCGTCCAGGCCGGGCAACATGATATCGCACAGAATCAGGTCGGGGAGATGTTGCCGCGCCTGCTCGACTCCTATGGGTCCATTTTCCGCTACGACCACGTTGAAGTCCTCAAAGGTCAGCATTCTTTTCAAGCTGGTGCGCAGTGATTCTTCGTCCTCAATCAACAAAATAGTTTTCATTCTTCCGCCTTGCCTTTCACCTTGATGGTGTGTGCTGCAGCCCAGATGAGGGAGGACCCGGAGCAAGTGAGAATCCGGCAGCGATAAAGGCCGAGGAACGGTGACAACCATACGCTGTACTCTAGCATGAAACGCAAACCAAAGACATTCGGACGCCCCGCCTGCACGGTGTCCCCGGCCCGCCTTCGACGTTGCGGGCGAAAGCCCCCCCGAACGCGCTATACTTTGAGAGAATCCGAAAAAATCCACTTTCCAGACAAGGACCGCCCCATGAAACGAGTGATGTACTTCCTGACCACGGCTGCATTCGCCCTGCTCCTGGTGATCGGCGCTGCTCCCGGCGCCACCGAGGCGCAAGGCCCCAGTCCGCTCACGGACGAGGTGCAGATCCTCGTCCCCGAAGTTGTCTCTGTACGCGACCACAGCACCACCGCCTTCACCGAAGGGCTGATACTCGCCCCGGATGGCATGATGTACGAAAGCGCGGGCCGGTACGGCTCATCTACGCTGCGCCAGGTCGATCCGGAGACGGGCGAGGTGCTCAAGTCGATTGATATCCCCGCCGAGTACTTCGCAGAAGGGCTGGCCCAGGTCGGCGACCGCCTGATCCAGCTCACCTGGCAGGAAAACACGGCGTTCGTCTACGACATCAACACCCTCGAGCAGGTGGGCACGTTCACCTACGACGGCGAAGGCTGGGGCATGTGCTATGACGGCACGTACCTCTACCAGAGCGACGGCACGCCGTTCATCACCCTGCGCGACCCGGAAACCTTCGAGCCGATTTTCTCCGGCCTGGTGAGCATCCAGGGGCAGCCGGTGGCCAACATCAACGAACTGGAATGTGTCGGGGACTCGCTGTGGGCGAATATCTGGAAGACTGACATCATCATCCGCATCGACAAGTCGAACGGCGTGATTACGGGCGTCGTGGACACAACCGACCTGTTGACGGAAGAGGAGCGCGCTCAGCTCGACCCGCAGAGCGTGCTGAACGGCATCGCCTATAACCCCGACACCGACACGTTTTTGATCACGGGCAAGGATTGGCCCAAGATGTTCGAGGTCCGCTTTGTGGAAGAGGAACAGCCCGCGGCGACCGAGGCCCAGTAACGATGGCATCTGAACCGCCCGCCGACCTGTTCGCCCCGCTGCGGGGTCACAAGTACATGAGCCTGACCACGTTCAGACGCGGCGCGGTGCCGGTCGCAACGCCGGTCTGGTTCGCGGAGCAGGATGGCAGGCTCTACGTGACGACCAGCAGCACGTCCGGCAAGGTCAAGCGCATCCGCCGCGACCCGATCGTGACCGTCGCGCCGTGTAAGGCCAACGGCACGCTGCTCGGCCCGGCGATCCCCGGCAAGGCGCGCATCCTGCCGCCGGACGAAGAAGCCGCCGCGGACCGGGCGCTGCGCCGCAAGTACCGGCTCGTAAAAGGGGTGATCGATGCCCTGCGCGTGATTCTGCGCCGTAAGGCTGAGGGGAAAGAAACGTTTCTGGAGATCCGCCCCGTGTGAGCGGGGCAGCGGGTAGCGGGTAGCGGGTAGCGAAAGGCAGAAGCACCTCACCCCCGGCCCCTCTCCAATCGGGGTTGGAGAGGGGAGACAGGCCGGGGTAACGAGTAATGT
>CAYJQA010000345.1:788-6413 GCA_964372065.1 uncultured Litorilinea sp. | reverse complement strand
GGCGTATAGCCCCGGCCGCGACCGGCGGCCTGTTCCGCGGCATAGGCCGCGGCCAGGTCGGGCGGCGTCGGCCCACCGTGCAGCCCCGTGACATAGAGGACGCCCCCCACGATCTCCGGGAACGTCGCTAATAAGTCGGCGCGATAGCGAAAGCCAAAGATATTGGTGTTCATGCGGCTGTCCATCCCAGGTCGATAGTCCATTCCGCGCCGGTGACGGCGGCGGCGAGGTCGGAACAGAGATAGGCGACGAGCGCGGCGACTTCATGCGGCTCCACCAGCCGCTTGATGGCCGCGGGCGCAAGCATGACTTGGTCCACGACTTGTTCGGGCGTGAGGCCGCGCATGGCCGCCTGGTCGGCGATCTGGTTTTCCACCAGCGGCGTGCGGACGTAGGCGGGCAGCAGCGCGTTGACCGTGATGCCGAATTCGCCGCCTTCGCGCGCGGCCGTGCGCGTGAGGCCAAGCAGCCCGTGCTTGGCGGTGATGTAGCCCACCTTGAAGGGCGAGGCGACCAGGCTGTGGATGCTCCCCAGGTTGACGATGCGCCCCCAGCGCCGCGCCTTCATATCGGGCCAGGCGTATTTGGTGAGCAGAAAGGGCGCGGTGAGCATGACCGCCAGCATGTGCGCCCAGACTTCTTCGGGGAATTCGTCGATCGGCGCGATGTGCTGATAGCCCGCATTGTTGACCAGGACGTCGACGCGGCCAAAGTGGTCGACGGTCGTCTGGATCAGACGGCGGCAGTCGTCCGCTAGGGCCAGGTCCACGGCGACGGCCAGCCCGTCTACCGGCGCGGCGACGGCCTGCGCCGCGTCGCCGCGCCGGTCGGCCACGACGACGCGGTGACCGGCTTGGGCAAGGGCCTGGACGACGGCGGCGCCGATGCCGCCTGCGCCGCCGGTGACGATGGCGACGCGCTGAGGTGGGGTCGGGGTGGTCATGGGCCGGCTTTCACTTGATGCAGCGCACGGGCGGGGGAACCGGAGGGTTCCCCCGCTGCATTCTAGCCGCCCGCGGGGCGGCGGGCAAACCGTGCGCCTGGATGTGGTTGCGGCGTCCGCGATGCGATTGGACACACAGCGGACCCTGTAGTATAGTTCGTCGCTTCCGGCCTTGACTCCGGCAAACTCGATCCGGCTGCGAGGGGTTCAACTACCCTCACACCGCATGGGTCTTTGCTCGGCGCAAGAACGAAAAGCTGTGCGTTCCTGAGGCATTCCGCTCGGCGGCAAACTCTCCGCTCACCACCACACCCCTCAGCCGCTGTCTGGTACCACTCGTTTGCGCCAATTGAACAAGTTGCTGGGCGCAGCATCTGCCGTGCGTCACCATTAGGCTGTGTTCCTCCCAAGGGGGTTCTGTATGGCCGTACTTGAAGTGTGCCGTTCCCACGCGCGCCGCGCCGGTATCACGGTGCTGTTGGGCGTGATCTGCACGTCGATCTTGCTATGGCCCGGCGTCAGCGACGCCGCCGCCGATGGCAACAATCCGCCGACCAATATGATCTGCCAGGGCTGGCAGCGCGACACCGTGCGCTTATCCTGGCAGGACAACGACAACGACGAGGACAACTATCGCGTCGAACGCTCGATTGACGGCGGGGCGTTTGCCGAGATTGCCACCGTTTCGCCCATTGCCGGCGGCGCCTATGACGCCTATTACGACACCGGCGTCGACGTCAACAAGTCCTATCGCTACCGGGTCCGGGGGCACCACCCCGGCGATACCTTTACCGACTTTGGGCCGATTTGTAGTAAACGGCGCATCTTCGAGACGTCCGCTGTGCCCAACAACGGCTTCCGCATTTTCTATGGCCTGGACGCGACGGCGGACGACTGCCCGCCGGTCGACGGCAACCGCGTCTGCCTGACGAATACCCCTCCTACCGGCACCAACGCCTTTGTGGCGCTCCAGCAGACGGCGCTGGAAGGGTCGGCGGACGCCTTCGGGCGGGTCGGCTTCGACCGCGACGCGGCCGCGCCCAACAGTGGGCTGGACAAGATCCCGGTCAATGTGGTCTGGTGTGACGGCGGCGGGTGCGCGGGGGGCGACTCGCTCGGCCTCTCGCCGTTCCTCATGGAGACCGCGTATAACCTCACCACGAAGGCCGGCGACCCCATCGCCTATCTGGTGAGCGAACACGAAGTCTTCCACTTCCAGCAGTTCAAGTACGGCGGTCTCAACGACCCGGCGGGCGGTTGGGTCATCGAGGGCCAAGCGCGCTCGTCGCAGGACAAGATCTGCATCGGCGTGGACCGACCTACCGCGCTCTGCTTCGACGACGCGACCGGCGGCTATGCGGGCTATGTCCCGGAGGTGAACGGCTATCTCGCCAACACCGCCACGCCCATCAACCAGTCGGCCTATGCCGCCGCGCTTTTCTGGACCTATGTCACCGAGAAATTCGGCACCTCGGCCCCCGGCGACACGGTCGAGGGCGGCATGAACCTGATGGTGGAGTTTTGGAAGGCGTCGGCCGCCACGCCCAACCGAGACGGCATCGCCGTGCTCAACAGCGCGCTGCAAACCCTGGGGACGTCCATGCGCTTCCGCGATATCTGGAAGGATTTCGCCGTCGCCAACTATGCCAAGAACCTAACCGGTGCGCCCGTACCGGCCAAGTACAAATACGCCGACATGGCCCAGACCGGCGGCAACCTTAACCCGGTGTTCTTCACCGTCAACCAGGCCCTCGCCCTCAACACGCCCTTCCTGCGCATCGGCGAGACCGTCTATCCGTGGGCGGCTAAGTATTATCGCTTCACCCCCGCGGCGGATGTCCCCTTGCTGGACATCCGCATTACGCAGGACAGCAATTCGCCGGTCTACTACACGGTGCTGGGCATCAAGAACAACGGCGTCGCCTTCGAGTACAACACCGAGGGCCGCAATCTCAACCAGTCGGTGCTCAACAACGCCTATAGCGAGGTCGTGATCGTCGTCGCCGGGATGGAGAGCCTCGCCAACTATCGGGTCAGCGTCAACGGGACCCAGCCGACGTTGGCGATTCTCAGCCCGACCACGACCAACCGCGCCCGCGTCGGCAATAACGCGGCGCCGGAGAAGTTCCGCGTGGCCGTCCAGCTTTTGGCCGGCGACGGCACGCCGCTCTCCGGTGTGGACCTAGCCAGCTTCAACTTCCGCGTCGGCGCCAAGACCGTGCCCGCCGACCAAATCCTGACCGCGGCCCAGATTCAGGACCAAGAATGGTTCGTGGTGCGGGCCCCTGGACAGGACAACCCCGGCCAGTACGATCTGCACGTCAACTACGCCAACAGCGCCGTGCTCTCCGCCACCCAGACGCTGGCCGTGGACTACGCGCCGCGCATCGAGGCCGACAACATGCTGGTTATCGACCGTTCGGGCAGCATGGAAGGGGCCAAACTGGACGCGACCAAGAAGGCCGCCCGCCTTTATGTGGACAGTTGGCGTTTTGGCGATATGCTTGGCTTGGTCGCCTTCGACCATGAGATCACGCTGGACATGCCGCTGCAAGTCTGGACGGACAACCCCGGCGGCGGCACGCGCCAGGTGGCCTTTACCGCCATCGACAATCTGATCAAACGCGGCGCGACCCATATCGGCGATGCGCTCATGAAGGGTTTCAGCGAACTACAGACCAGCGGCAACGCCGCTCACGACTGGGTGCTGATCCTGTTGAGCGATGGCGTGGAGGAGGCGTCGACAGTCCCCATCACAGTTGATTTTCCCACCGCCATCACCAAAATTGCCACCGACCCGGGCAAACGCCCCGTCATCCACGCCGTCGCCATTGGCCCCAACGCCGACGGTCCCAAGATGCAGAACGCAGCCACGGCCACCGGCGGCACCTATCAGTTCGTCTCCGCGCCGACGGCCGTGAGCGTGGCCGGGATGGCAACCACTGCCGGATCCGCCGATCCTGCTGCCCCGGCCGTGATCAGCAACGCCCGGCTGGACTTGGATGCCCGTTACCGCTTCATCGCCACCGAAGTCCTCGGCCAGCAGCAGTTCTTCTCGTTTGTCGGCCCATTGGCCGACAACGATCCTAACCAAGACCTGCTGGAAATTCCTGTGGAGGGCAGCGCCGCCGAGTTGGTGCTTTCGTTGAGCTTCGACGGCGGATGTGTCTGTACTATTGAGTTGCGGGACCGCGACGGCGCCTTGATTCCAGTCACCAAGACCGACTTCTCGCGTCACTGGGTCTGGCGTCGTCCCACGCCCAAAGCGGGCCTCTGGCACCTGTTCATTGACAAGACGCTCGTCGGCCCCAGTGCCGCGGGCGCGGATGCAGAACAACTGGCGCCCTACCTCGTGCAGTCCGCCGTCAAAAGCGATGTGATCCTGGACGTGGACTTCCCGGTGCTTGCTAAAGACCGTGTCTCCGGCGTGCCCATGCCCATCGTCGCCAGCCTCACCGAGTTTGGCCCCATCACCGGCGCGTCGGTCCTTGCCACGATTGTGTCCCCCGATAACATCACCCGCTACCTGCTGCTCAACGATGACGGCCTCCACGGCGACGGCGCGGCCAACGACGGTCTCTACGCCAATACCTTCTACCAGACCGGCGTGGCGGGCACTGAGTCCGGCGCGGGTTCCTACAACGTCACGGTTACCGCCAACGGCGTCAGCGCCAATGCCGGCAACTTCGTGCGCCAAAAGATTCTCGGCTTCTTCATCTACAGCAGCGGCCTCGACGACGACACCGATCTGCTGCCCAACGAGTATGAGCGCGCCCGTTGCGGCAGCAACATCTGCCTCGACTCGGGCGACCCCGACGGCGACGGCCGCAGCACCGTCGACGAGTGGATGGACGGCACCGATCCCCTGGACCCGGACAGCGACAATGGCGGCGAGTCCGACGGCTCGGAACGCAATCGCACGCCCAACCCAGGCGATCCCCACGACCCGTCCGACGATGGTGTCGAACCGACCTGGACCGTGGCCTATCCCGGCATCAACCAAGTCTTCGTGCGCTATGCCCCGCGGCCGGCCTACGGGCAGGTGCAGGTCTACCGCAGCGACAGCTTCACGGGAACCTACACTTTCCTGACCGATGACTTCGCCCCCAGCGGCATGGTCACGGATACGACCGCGCTGAACGGCCAGGAGTACTGCTACTACGTCATCGGCATCACCGCCGGCGGCGCGCAGTCGACGCCGCTGACCCCTTCGTGCGCAACGCCTGGCGACGACCCGTGGCCGCCCGATGGCGGTTTCCTGATCAACAACGGCGCGTCCAAGACCACTTCGACCGCCGTCACGCTCAACGTCTTTGCGTCGGATGCGGTCTCGCCGCATACGACCGAAGTGGGATCGCTGGATGCCCTCATGGTCCCCCCCAGTTCCAGCGCCACGCAGGTGACGGAAATGCGCTTCAGCAATTTCGGTGACATGCGCAATGCAGTCTTTGTGCCGTTCGACGACACCATGCCGTGGACGCTGGGCCAGTCGGCGGGGCTGGCGACGGTCTACGGCCAGTTCCGGGACGCGGCGGGCAATGTATCCAGGATTGTTCCGAATGGCATCACGGTCGGTGATGGTGGCGGCGGCGGTGGCGGCGACCAACTCCAACTCACCTTGCCTCTAATCATCAAACGTTGATGTTCCCCCGCGCCGACTGGGAAGCCCCATTGCTTCCCAG
>CAYJQA010000345.1:0-778 GCA_964372065.1 uncultured Litorilinea sp. | reverse complement strand
CCCCCCCCCCCGGGTCCACCCCCCTTTCCCCCCCGGGCGGCCGCGGGGCCTTTGCCGCGGGGTGCGCGCTCTGCTATACTCCCCTCGATCCGACCCACTCCGGTCGATGTCAACAGGGCAAACTACAAGAGAAGTTGGGGCACACATGGGGCGGCTGGCGGTCATTCTGCGGCGTGTACGCTGGCAGACGGCGCTGTGGGTTGTCGTGGCGATGGCGGTGAGTTGCACCGATCCGGGCCCGGTCCCGGTGGCGTTGACGCCGGTCGTGCTGCCGGGTGGGCCGGTCCCGCCAGGGCCGCGTTTCCTGACGCCCACGCCTGCCCCCACGCCGACGCCCGAACCCATCCACTTGGAAGGCCCGCTGACCGTCGCCGTCTCCACCGAACTGCCCGAAGAAATCAGCCTGCCGCTGATGGTGGCGCTCAACCAGATTGACCGGGTGCAGGCCGCCAACGGTCTCTTCCCGGTGCGGCTGCTGGACCAGGTCGAGAACGCCGACACGGTGATCGACGCCGTGGCGTGGCCGGTGGCGGACGCCGCGCTGGCCCAACGTGTCTTTGCCGTGGTCGCGCCTTTCTACACGTTCGCCGACGACATTGCGCTGGACGAATTGCGGCTGCGCTGGCAGGGCGCGGGCGACGGCCCGGTGTTGGCCGCAGCGTCCACCGCGCAACTGCTGACGCCCATCCTGGGCACGGCCGCGGCCGCGCCCCGGAACGCCCCCGCCCTGCTCCAAACCCTGGAAGCTGTGCCGGGGCGGCTGGCGGTTGTGGCCGTT
>CAYJQA010000344.1:1190-6427 GCA_964372065.1 uncultured Litorilinea sp. | reverse complement strand
GGTCCGTCCCTCGCGCGCCAGATCGTAGATCATGGTCCAAAATTCCTGGCGCGAGACCGGGTCCACGCCGGCGGTCGGCTCATCCAAGAAAAGCAGCCGCGGGCTGTGGACGATGGCGCAGCCCAGCGCCAACCGCTGTTTCCACCCGCCGGAAAGCTGCCGCGCCAACTGCCGTTCGCGGCCCGCCAGCCCGGCCATGGCGACCAGTTCGTCCAGCCGCGCCCGCCGGATGGACCGGTTCACGTTGTAGACGCTGGCGTAAAATTCGAGGTTCTCCCACACCGTCAGGTCCTCGTACAGCGCAAAGCGTTGGCTCATATAGCCGATCCCCTGCTTGATGCGCTCACTGTCGCGGGCAATGTCGTAGCCGAGCACGGTCCCCGCGCCCGCGGTCGGCGCGAGGATGCCGCACAACATGCGGATGGTTGTGCTCTTGCCCGACCCGTTGGGGCCGAGAAACGCGAAGATCTCGCCCGCGTGCACGGAGAAGGTCACGTCGTTGACCGCGATGAGGTCGCCAAAGCGCCGCGTCAGATGGCGCACGTCGATAATTACAGCGGGGGCCATCAGGCGACTCGCTTCTGGAAGCGCAGCGCGCTCAAGGTGAAGACGACGAGGCCGAACAGCGCCAAGGGCAAGACGCTCGGCCAGAGGGCTGCCAGCCCGACGCCTTTGAGCATGATCCCGCGCAAGATTTGCAGATAGTACGTCATCGGCGTGAGCAGTCCGAGTTGGCGAATGATAAACGGCATGGTCTCGCGCGGGTACATAAAGCCGGAGAGCAAGATCGAGGGGAGGGCGACGAACATCGCCATCTGCAGCGCCTGGGCCTGGGTCTGCGAAACGGTCGAAATGAGCAGTCCCATGCCCAGCGACCCCAGCAAGAACAGGACCGAGAGGAGGGCCAGCAACAGCGTACTGCCCGCTACCTCCACGCCGAACAGAATGCGGGCCGCCACCAACGCCACGGTGGCGGCAACCGAAGCCATCATGGTATACGGCAGAATCTTGCCGAGCATTAGCTCCCAGGATCGGATCGGCGTGACGATGATCTGCTCGAGCGTGCCTTGCTCACGTTCACGCACGACGGCGAAGGCGGTCAGCAGCACGGCCTGGAATAACAGGATCAACGCGATGACGCCGGGGACCATGAAGTTCACGCTCTTCATGCTGGGGTTGTAGAGCACCACCGGGCGCAAGTCAATCCCGCCGCTCAGACTGCCCACACCGCGCCGCGCGGCCGCCGCCGTCACAATCGTCGCCGTCCGCGCTTGGGCGACCGCGCTGGCCGCAAAAGATGCAGTCGACGCGACATTGGGATCGGACCCGTCCACGATCATCTGAATGACGCCGGCCTGACCACGCATCACCTGGTCGCCGAAGCTAGGCGGAATGTGGAGCGCGACCTTGGCGCGGCCGGTGTCGATGGCGTCCGTCAGTTCAGCCTGCGAACGGGCATAGGCCAGCACGTCGAAGTAGCTGCTGTTCTCAAACGCGGCGATCAGCGCGCGGCTTTCGGGGTCCGCGGCCTCGTCGAAGACGATCGTCGGCAGGTGGTCGACGACCGTGTTGATCCCATAGCCGAAGATGAGGAGTTGCATGACCGGCATCACCAGCACCATCGCCAGCGTGCGCGGGTCACGGCGAATCTGGATGAACTCCTTACGAATAAGCGCAAAGATGCGAGAGCGCATGAGCGGCCTCCGTCACGGCTGTGGGAAAGTCACATCGGCGGGCATGCCGGGCTTGAGCGCCATGTCCGGATTGTCCACGCGCACCTTGACGCCAAAGACCAGGTTGAGCCGGTCGGCCTGAGTCTGCACGTTGCGCGGAGTAAACTCGGCGCTCTGGTTGGTGGAAGTCACCACACCCGCAAAGGTGCGCCCAGGGAAGGGGTCGGCGCTGACCGTCACCGGCTGGCCCACGCGCACCTCGCCCAAGTCGCGCTCCAGCACATACGCGGTGAGGTCCAGGGTCGTCAGGTCCGCGACGGCGATCACCGTCTGACCCGGCGTCACGACTTCGCCGGTGTGCATGGGGACGCGGGTCACCACGCCCCCAATCGGCGTGCGCAGTTGATAGCGGTCGGCCTGCACCTGCAATTGCTGCAAGGCCGCGGTGTTCGCCTGCAAGATTTGCACCTGGATCAGCGCGTCGTCCAGCCGGGCCACCACTTCGCCCGCCTGCACCTCTTGCCCTTCCTGGACGAGATCCACAATGCGCCCGCTGATCTCAAAGGCGACCAGGACCTCGTCCGCCTCCAGCGTGCCGGACGCCGTCAGCGGCCCTTCCGGCTGCGTCCACGGCAACACCCAGTCCGCGGGCCAGAACCGCCACACCCCCGCCGCGACCAGCAGCAGCACCAGCACGATCACCGGGGCCGGATGGGGTCGCCGGTGCGGTTTGGCCTTCTCGGCGGCGGGCTGGAGCGCCTGCTCCGGCTGGGCCGGCGCGGGCGTGAGCCGGTATTTTGGATCGGGCGGCGGCGCGGGTTGTGCCTCTGCGCCGTTGGCGGCGGTCTGCGTGGTTGTCTGCGTGGTTGTCTCCGTGCTTTGTGTACCGGCCATCGTCATTCTTCCTGAGGAGCGGCCAAGATGCCGTGTAACAAAATATCAATGTACTCGCGCGCGGTCTCCCGGTCGTCGGGCGCCAACAACGGCGCAAAGGCGGGCCGCAAAATGGCCAACAACATATACATTCCCATCAGGGCCTGCGCCCGCACCTGCGCCGAGCCGGGTCGCAGAACACCACGGCGCGCGTATTCCTCAAAGAGCTTGGTCAGCAGCGGCAGCGCACGGCCGATCGTATGCGTGGTGGCGAACTGCGCGATCTCCGGGTAAACGTTCGCCTCATAGAGCAAGAAGCGCAGCACCCCCCGATACTTCTCAAGCATGTCAAGCAGCACATCGACCAAGCGCGTCAGTTGCGTCTCGATATCACTCGTGGCGGTCCCCGCCTGCGCGACCTCGGCCATCACGGTGGGTAGGATCGGCAAATACTGGACCAGGTCCGTCACCAACTCGTCTTTATTCTTATAGTGCCACTGCAAACCCGAGCGCGAGAGACCGGCGCGGCTGGCGATCTCCTCCAGAGTGGCGGCATGCATCCCGCGCTCGCCGACGACCTCCAGCGCGGCTTGCATGATTCGTTCGCGCGGGGTGGGCGGGTTGAGGGCCGTCCCATTCACAATACCTGCCGCGCGCAGCAAGGTCGCCTTGTCGGGGAAATAGCGATACAGCGTGGCGCGGCTGATATGGGCCGCCGCCGCCACCTGGCCGACGGTGATACCGCCGGTCCCCGCTTGCCGGCTCAGCAGCGTGCGGGTCACGCTCAGAATGTGCTCGCGCGTCGGTTGATCGCTCATGGGATGAGCGTATGACACAAGTACAGTACTGTCAATATGGGAATGTCTCAGGCTACGGCGGAGACCGTGCCGCACAGCTCACGCCGGGTGGCTACAGCGCCCGCCGGAAGTCACCGGTTACTCGGAGAAGTCGTCGCGTAACTATCAAAATTGCTATTGACGGGTTACGAGTCGCGTGCTACAATGTAACCCTATAAAACGGATATAGACAGTTACACGCGGCGCATCAAGACGGCTATGGAGAGGAAATTACAATGCTTGCAAACGGACCCCGATTGGACTCGCTAAGCGCCGCCGGCCCGGCGCGGCAACCGCGCCGGCGGCGATCTCCATTCACGCCGCCGCTTGCGGCCGCGGTGGACTTTGCCTATGGGCGTTTCGCCGTGCGCTACATGCGGTGGGCCGACAGCCTGTTCGACCGGTACTTCCTCTACCATCATGCGGCCGGCACACTGGTGGCCTTTGCCGACGGCCACATCGACCGGCAGCAGGCTGCCGAGGCACTCGCCGCCGACTGGGAACGCCAGCACGGCGACACGTGTCCGGACAAACGCCGCTGCCAGACGGAATTGACCCAGGCCACATCGGTGTTCATGAGTTGGGTTGCCGAAGGACTGAAGCGGCACAAGCGTACCCAGCCCAGCCTCAGCCGGCGCTTGACAAACCTCCTCACCATCACCTGGCCCAACGACAGGATATGAGCAGTCGCCGCCTGCGCGCCATTGCGTGTGACCCTTCGCCTTCCCCGCGCCCGTGATAGAATAGAGAAACGGCAACACCGTTCGTCGCCCGCCGGCGCTGTGCAGCGCCGCGCCAGACATTCCTCTAGCCACCCTCGCCGGGTGATCCAAGCCGGAACGGAGCGCACTATGGCCGAGCAGTCCACCCAACAGATGTTGGAAGAACTCAAGAACTTCGACACCCCTTCGATTACCAATGTCGTCGCCACCTATCCGACCAGCCCGCTTTGCCTGGGGCTGTACAATCCGTGGACCGAAAACTGGTACACCGACCAGACGATCCGCTGCATGTATCCGGAGTTGGGCCGCTTGGTGGGCCATGCCGTGACCTGCGTCTACAGCGTGCCCGACCCCAACTATAACCGGCTCACCTGGGCCGACGTCATCGACGCCCTGGAAGCCATGCCCAAGCCCACCATTCTAGTGCTCCAGCAGAAATTCCCGCCGGAGATCGCGGGCAAAGTCGGGCTGGCCGGGGGCAACATGGTTTCGGCCATGAAGGCCGTCGGCTGCGTCGGGCTGATCTCCAACGGCCCCTCGCGCGACCTGGACGAGATCCGCCCCATGAAATTCCAGTACATGCTCACCGGCGTCACCGCCGGCCACGGCGCGATGGCGGTCCAGGCCATCAACGTGCCCGTCTCGGTGGGCGGCATGGAGGTAATGCCGGGCGAGATCATCCATATGGACGAAAACGGCGCGGTGAAGTTCCCGGCCGACAAGCTGGCTGCCGTGCTGGAGAACGTGCGTAAGCTGCAAAAGGAAGAAGAAGCACGCATGTCCGCGCTACAGAGCGCCAAATCCGCCGCCGAAGTACGCGCCATCCTCAGCGGCCACGTCTACGGCGACAAGAAGAAGTAAGCCACGCAGACGGGGATTCACCGCCCGGACGCAAACTGACGCCATCATCGCCTACTCTCGCGGCCGCAGGTGTACCCCTCACCTGCGGCCGTCGTCATTGGCGGCGGCGATGCCGCTTGCGCGTTCACCCTTTGACCACACAGGAGAGCCTACGCCCATGTCCACTGACCACCCGGATGCGCCGCCCGATCCCGCCGCGCACGCGCTGACCGCCGCCATGGCGCGCAACGTCGTCGCCTGGACCGACGCGTCGGTGCGCTGTTTCGACGTCC
>CAYJQA010000344.1:0-1180 GCA_964372065.1 uncultured Litorilinea sp. | reverse complement strand
GCGCGCGCCCGGCGGCTCGCCCATCTACCTCCACGCCGCCATCCTGGATGCCCACACGCCCGACGCCATACTTCACGCCGATCTGCGGCGGGCGCAGGCCCTGTGGGGCGGGGGCTTCTCGCTGTGGGATTGCTGGGCCACGCGCGATCTGAGCAGCCTGGGCTTCACGCGCCAATGGCAGTCCACCTGGTATCTGCGCCCCGCGGCCATGCCCCTGGCCGCGGCCGATCTGCCGCCCGGCCTGACCATCGAGACCGTCGCCACCCGCGACCAACTGGCCGACTTCGAGGCGGCTACCGTGGCGGGCTTTGCCGAGCCGGGCGAACCCATCGCACCCGTCGCCGCCTTTAGCCAGCACGCCGCGGCCACCCTGGACGACCCCGGCATGGTTTACCTTAACGCCCGGTTGGACGGGAAGGTCGTAGCGAGCGTTATCGCCCATGCCACGGACGATATGGTAGGTCTCTACGGACTATCCACGCTGCCCGCGTATCGCCGCCGCGGGTATGCCACTGCACTGGTGCGCGCCGTGGCGGCCCTGCGCCCCCACCTGCCTACCTGTGTCCAGCCCGACCCCGAAACCATCCCTATCTATACGGGGATCGGCTTTGTCCCCGGCGGACAGATCGCGGCGTGGCACGCGGCTTGATCCGCGTGGGGCGGAATGGCGCGCATCGGTATGTGGATTGCATACCGCGCGGGCGAAAGCGATCATCCTTGCCAAGTGAAAATTGCGGTTGCGTTGGGCGAGTGTGGCGCAGGCGTGCGCGGGAGGCAGAACCGGTATGAAACTCGAGAGATACATCCCCACCAACGGTCTCCAGCCATCCGTCAAGGCGTTCATGTTGGTTGAAAGCCAAGCCGGGATGGTAAGCAATATCCTGCCCGGCACGTCCGTTACCCTGGCCTTCCGCTGTGCGGGAACGGTCGCGGACGTCGCGGACGCGGCGCGCGACAGCCTGCCCGTGTCCGTCATCACAGGGCTACGCAAGACCGCGCGCCAACTGGAGTATGCCAAGGACACGGCTACGCTCGTCGTGCAATTCAGCGATACCGGCGCGGCGGCGTTCTTCCGCGAGCCGCTGCACGAGTTATTCGGCGTCAGTGTGGCGCTGGATGCGCTGATCCCCCGCCGCAAATTGGACGAAGTTGAAGACCGGCTGGCCGCGGCCGGCAGCAG
>CAYJQA010000343.1:0-6434 GCA_964372065.1 uncultured Litorilinea sp. | reverse complement strand
GGTGTAGGCAGCTTCGTTCGACTCGGCCAGCGTCACGCCTAGCGGGTCTTGGGCGGCCTCCGCAAAGACGGCCGTCTCGCCGGGGGCAGGCAGGTCGGCGGCATAGCTGGTCTGGTCCACCGGGACCGTCGCCAGCACCACCCACCGCTCATCGTCTACCCCCCGTGTCAACACCCAATAGGCGTCAGCCTCGTCGGCTGCCGTCGGCGTCCAACTCAACTCGAGGGTGGTCGGGTTGGGGTCCAGCGCGAGCGCCAGCGTCTCGGTGACCTCGCTCGTCACCAGGGCCGGCGGGCTATACTGACACCACTCGCCGATGGTCGGCGTCAGCGGTGAGGTATACCAAGCCGCAATAAAGTCGTCCCACTGGCCGTCTTGGGCCAGGGCAAAGGTCCCGGTGACCTGCACCGTCTGGGTAGGCGCAGGCGTCCAGACCGCGGTCATGGGGCCGCCGGTGTTGTAGATGCTGGCGCGCCAGGCCACATTGGCGGGCGCGTCCGGCTGCAAGGGAGCCAGCAGCGTCACCGAGTCGCGATAGTCCCAGAACTCGTCGGGGGCGATATAGGGAACACCCAAGCGTTCGGCGGTGGTGATGGCGTCCAGCGCGGCGATCAGCGCCTCAGCCGCGGCGCGCACGCCCTGGGGGTCGTTTTGGGGGAAGTGGGGCCGCAGGCTACGCGCAAACGACCCGGCCCCCATCAATTCGTCGGGTTGGCCCAGATCAAACTGGTCCGGGCCACACTGGGTCGTGTCCACGTAGAGCGCGGCCACGCTGGCGGCGTAAATATCGGCGCGGCGACCGGCGGCCACCGCGGCTTGCAGCGCGGTCGCCAGGTTGTTGACGGCGGCGGCGATGGGCGCTATGTCGGTCGTCTTGAGCCACAGGATCACGTTGGGGTGGGCGCTGTTAAGCGACAGGAAGTAGAGCCGCACGATCGCCTGGGCGATGGCTTCGCTCGTGGCCGCCGGGGCCATCACCGTCACATACTGGTGATAGGGAGCCGACAGCCAGGCGTAATTGGGCGAGGCGATCAAGACCTCGGCATAGTCTCGCACTTCATAGAGCACATCCAGGCTGCCCTGGAAACACTGGTCGAAGAAAAGCACGTCAAAGGGATCGGCCCCGTGGTTGGTAGCCGCGGCCAATGCACGGCCAAAGTCGATGGTGCTGAGATAGCCGCCGCGGTCGGTCACATCGCCGGGCGTCGCCTCGATGCCGCGCGGCAGCGCCGGAATACCCGGCTGTACAATCGGCTCACCGCCGGGCGCTTCACCCACAATCCAGCCGAACTCGGGCATCATGCCGATGCCGTGACCCATGAGGCTGACAATGGTCTTGGACGCCGGAAAGTGGTCGCGGCTCTCTTGCAGGAACCAAGCCAGCACGTCGGGGTCGGTGGTGTCCAACTCGGACTTGCTCCACACGTTCTGCACACGATTGGTAACGGTGATTGTCCCGTTGGCGATCACCAGGAACCGTGTGTTGTCCGTGCCCAGCCGGTCGGTGAGCATGGTCACCTGCACGTTGGGGTTGACCAGCGTGCCGCGGCGGATGCGCTCCACCACAAACGGCACATAGGGCGAGAGGTCGTTGTCCGCCGGGAAATAGACCATCAGTAGCACCGGGTCGCCGTCGTAGGCGGTGGTCGCCGCCACGCCCGCGCTTTCGCTGGTCAGGTCGTTTTCCTGATTGGCGTGGCTGGGCGTAAAGGTCCGCACAGCCACGAAATAGGTCGTGCCGGGCGTGAGGCCGTCGATCACATACTCATTGGCGCTCTTGTCCGGCGTCTGCCCGTGGAGGGTATAGGGGCCGGCAGGCTGCGGCGCGGTCAGGACCTGATAGCCGCCGCCATCCGCTGTGTAGGAGATGGGCCGCCACGTCAAGGTCAAGCTGTCGGTGGCGATGGCGCTCACGGTCACGTCGCGCGGGGCAATGGTTTGGGTCGCGCCCCCGTCCGGGTCCAGCGCCATAGCACAGGCGCGCACCCGGCTGTTGGCGGCGTGGAAGCGGTTATAGGCCAGGTTGGCGTTGCCGGCGGCCGTGTCCACCAGTTCGCACAGACCGCCGGGGAGCGCGCCGCCCAACAAATTGTCGCGCAAGTCCAACCGCATCAGTTGGCCCAGCGCGCCGATGGCGGCGGGCAGGGTCCCGCTGAGCCGATTGGAGGGCAGCAGGAGCGACGTCACATGCCCGCCGTTGCACTGCACGCCAAACCAGTCACACGGCGTCACTCCGGGGGCGACCGTCCGCCAGTTCGTGTTAACATCCCAGCCGGGACCGTTGGCGGTGTCATAGAGATGCACCAGCGCCGTACATTCCACATGAGGGATGGCGCCGACGCCGTCACAGACGGCTGCGGCAGCGGCAGTTTGGCCGGTCGCGGCCGGCGCAGCCGCCTGTACCAGACGCGGCGGCTGGAGCAAGACCAGCAGCAGCCCCAGCCCGCATAGAGCGCACAGCGCCGTTATACCAGGCCCGCGTCGCAGCAGCATAGTTCCGATAGACATTTGCTTCACCTTTGGTTCCTCTGGTCGATGACCAAATCTGTTGTCTATGATAAGATACCGAACGATGGCAGACTGGCAAACGCAGCGCGTTTACGGCTCAAATCGGCTCATCTCGCCCCTCGATCTGCGACCAAGCACATCACCGTGCCATGATTGATTCTCCCGCGGAAGCGTTAAGCGTGCCGCGCGGCCCGGCGACCGCGTGGAGCGAGACCGAATATACCCAACTGGTCAACGCCACGCTGCGCCAGGTGCACAGCGTCTTGGCGCTGGCGCGTTCCCCTTTGGCCGATTCGTCGTTGATCACCCCGCTGCTGGTGTTGGACGACGTTTCGCCCACCGCCGACGAGCGCGGCCAAGCCCTGCGTTTGCTGCTGCAATGGGCCGTGGACCAGCTTGCGCCCGACCGGCCCACCTATCCCCTGGGGGCCTATCGCCCGCCCGACGACCCCACCTGGCGCGATTCGCGCTGGTGGCGCTATAACATCTTGCGCCATCGCTATCTGGAGCCGCTGCACCCCGACGAGTTTGTGGAAGGCGGGCGCTTCACCGAAACGCTGCTCGCGCTCACGGGCATCCCCTCCGCCGACACCTTCTTCGACGAGCGCAACCGGGCTATTCGCGAAGTGGCGCAATGGCTGCGCCAGCGGGCGCTGACGGGGCAGGCCGACGCCGAACTGCGCGAACTGGCCCTGGCCGCGGCCACCCGCCCGCTGGACAATCAGCCCACCGCGGCCGCGCTGCTCGCCATTACGGCTGCGTTCGACGATGTCTTCCCGCGCGGTCTGCTGCTCCAGATGGCCGCGGCCGAGCATCTCCCCGCGGCTGAACCCGCGCTCGACTACCTCACCGAGCATCGTTTCTTGCAAGTTGGCGAAGAAGCGCAAAATTTGTGGCTTTCCCCCGTGCTGCGCCGCTACATCTATCTGCGCCAGAGCAAGACCGATCTCGCCATGCGCCACCGCCGCGTCGCCGCGCACTTTCGGGCCGAGGCGAACCCGCTGGCCGCCGCGCACCATCTCCAGGCCGCACAGCGCTGGGAGGAGGCCGCCGACCTGCTGCTGGACGCCGCCGACGAACTGGTCAACGAACTGCACGCTGACGAACTGCTGCGCGGGCTGGACGCCTTCAAGCGCGGCCATCTGCCGCCGGATCGCTGGCGCGAGGTGCAAATCCTGCGCGCCGACCTCTACCGCCAGCGCGGGCGGCACAGCGACGCCCTGGCCGCCTGCCGCGCCGCGCTGCGCGTGGCCGACGACGCCATGGACCAAGCCCGCGTCTACCGGCGCATGGGCAAGCTCTATGAAAAACACAACCAGTTGCACGCGCTGGGCTACTATCAGCAGGCCGCCGACCGCTTCCCCGACGATGCGCCGGAGCTGGTCGTGCTGCTCAAGGACCGCGCCTGGCTCTATATCCTGCGCCAAGAGTGGGCCGCGGCCGAAGCCGACTTGACGCGTGCGCTGGCCCTGGTCGCCGCAGGTGCGACCGAGCTGCGCGCCGACATCTACGACGCGCTGGCCGGCCTGGCGCGCCACCGCCGCCGCTATCCCGACGCCATCGACCACGGCCGCGTGGCCCTGGCGCTGCGCGAGGAAATGGGCGACCTGTTGCGCGTCGCCAACTCGTTTAACAATCTGGGACTGATCTACAACGACACGGGCGACTATCGCCATGCCATCGCTGCCTTTCGCGAGGCGCAGACGACCTATGCCACATTGGGCAACCGTGAACTGGCTGCGGGGAGTCTACTCAATATCGGCCTGGCCCATCACCTGGACGGGCGGCTGGACGACGCTATTCGCGCCTATCGCGACTGCTTGGCGGGCTGCCAGGCGATCGGGCTGCCGCTGGTCGAAGCGCGCGCACATGCCAATCTGGTCGAGGCGCTGGCCGCCCAGGGACAAATGGACGCCGCGCGGCGGCATTGGGCAGCGGGGCTGGCGCTCAGCCGTCAGGCCGGGTTCGACGACGAGATCGCCTATTACAACGACCTGGCGCGCCAGTTCCCCGGTCTCGACGTCCACCAGACCACCGTGCCCCTGACCGCCGCCGCGACCCTGGCCGCCGCGCCCGCGTCCGGTGAGGGCGACACTGCGGCCGTGATCGACCTGGCCCGCCGCGAAGGGCGGGTGACGCCGCGACGGTTGATGGACACGCTCGGCGTCAGCAAGGCCACCGCCACGCGGCGCTTGGCGGAGTGGGTCGCCCAGGGCGTGCTGGCGCGCCAGGGTCAAGGCCGTGGCGCCTACTATGAACTGGCCGCGCCGTTTCCCGCGGCGACCGTTACCGAGCCGGCGGTCGAAGTCGCCGCCGCGCTGCGTCAGCAATTGTATCACCACTGGGAGCCGCTCAAAATCGGTTTTCGGCTGGCGGCGCTGGGAGTGGTCACGGCCCCGCCGTCCACGCCCCCGCGCTTGGTGGCGCGCTTTATAACGCTGCCGGAACTGTCCGAGTTCTTCAAGCTGGAAGCGGCGCTGGCCCGTCTGCTCAGCCGGGAAATTGACTTGCTCCCGGAGGCCGCGGTCGGGCCGCGCCTGGGGCAGGAACCGGCGCAGGCCGTGGCATGGGTTTGGTCCTAAAGCCGCGATCAACGATATAATGGATCGTTGGCCGGTCATCTCGCGTAGGTGGGATGACCGGCTGATCCACCAGAGACCTTCCATGCACGGATGGAGCGCGCGATGATGCACTATGGTTCGGTCCCGGGCGTCGGCAAGCCGTTGGCCCGCCTCGTCCAAGGGACGGTAATGCTCAGTTCTAAACAGCTCGACGAGAGCTTCGAGTTGCTGGACGCCGTCTTTGCCCAGGGCGGCACCACCTTTGACACCGCCCACGGCTATGGCGGCGGCGACTGTGAGCGCGTCTTGGGCCAGTGGATCGCCAGCCGCGGCCTGCGCGACCAAGCGGTCATCATCACTAAGGGCGCGCACCACAACCAAGACCGCCAGCGCGTGACGCCCTATGACATCACCGCCGACCTGCACGACTCGCTAGCCCGGCTTCGCACCGGCTATATCGACCTCTACCTGCTCCACCGCGACGACCCCAGCAAGCCGGTCGGCCCCATCATAGAAGTGCTCAACGAGCACAAGCGCGCCGGCAAGATCAACGCGTTTGGCGGCTCCAACTGGAGCGTGGCGCGCCTGATCGCGGCCAACGACTATGCCGCGGCGAACGGGCTGGAAGGCTTTATCGCCAGCAGCCCCAACTTCAGCCTAGCCGTGCAGGCCAAAGAGCCGTGGGCCAACTGCGTCAGCATCAGCGGGCCGGTGGCCGCCGCCGAACGCGACTGGTATGCCGCGCAGGAAACGCCGCTCTTTACCTGGTCCAGTTTGGCGGGCGGCTTCTTTAGCGGGCGCTTTCACCGCGACAATCTCGCCGGCGTCGAGGGCTATGCCGACAAGTTGGTCGTGGAAACCTACTGCACCGAGGAAAACTTCCTGCGGCTGGACCGCGCCCAAACGCTGGCTGCGGAAAAGGGGCTGACCATTCCCCAGATCGCCACGGCCTATGTCACCAGCTACCCGCTCAACATCTTTGCGCTGGTCGGCTGCCGCACGGGCGACGAGTTCCGCGACAACGTCGCCGCCGCCGAACTCAAGCTGACCGAGGTCGAGCTGGCCTGGCTGGACTTGCGCCAGGACGAACGTTAGCAATCAACCAGTGTTGTCATGCTGAGGAGCCACGCGACGAAGCATCCCGGCAGGGTGCATTTCATGTTAGGGGCACTCTGTCATGCTGAGCGTAGGCGAAGCATCCCGGCGCACCGGGACCCTTCGCCTACGGCTCAGGGCGACAAAAAACCGCCCCCGTTTTGAGATACACCCTCCCGGCGTTGCGAGCGCCGGGGATGCTTCGCCTTTGGCTCAGCATGACAGCCGGGTCAGGACGTGTGAATTGCCGACGACCCCGGGATCATCGAA
>CAYJQA010000342.1:0-6471 GCA_964372065.1 uncultured Litorilinea sp. | reverse complement strand
AACTGGATGATGCCGTTGCTCGCCAAGCCGCGCAGCGCCCGGCCCACGACCTCGCGCACTGTGCCCAGGTGGCTCGCCATTTCTTCCTGGGTCAACATGCGCGGGATGGACTCGTCGCCGGCGCTTTGGGCCTGCTCCAGCAGGAGGCGGGCCAGACGGCCGCGCACGTTACGCATGGAGAGGTCTTGGACCAGCCCCACCAGGTGGCGCGCGCGGCGGGCCAGGCTTTCGATGAGCGCCCAGGCCAAGTCAGGATGGCGCAGGGCGATGGCCTGCAAGTCTGTGCGGGCCAGGCGGCTGACCACGACATCGGTGTGGGCGATGGCGGTGGCCGGGTTGGGGCCGCCGTCCAAGACGGCGACATCGTTGAAGGTGTCGCCACGGGGGATGAGGTGAAGGATTTGTTCGCGGCCTTCTTTGGAAAAGCGGCTGATCTTGACCACGCCTTCCACCACGAGGTAGAGACCGGCGACGGGGTCGCCTTCCAGGAAGATGGTGGCTTGGGCGGGGTAGCTCCGGCGCGTCGAGCGCGCGACCATCTCGGCCAGGGGTGCCGGGGGCAGGCCCATGAGCCACGGCACAGCTTGCCAGACCGCGAGATCCGGAGGGGGCGCGCTAATCGACATAGGACAGCCAGCGGCGCGGGAAGACCATTGTGCCGGCTATTGTAGCACAGGCGCTGTGGATGCGAAGAGCCTGCCGGGGTTTGGGAGAGTGTCGTCGCGCTTGGTAGACTGGGCGATGGAAACTCATCGGCGCACAATGGCGGGCAGCGCGGGCGCAGCCCGTGAGGAGAAAACTATGCGAGTTCTGTTGATCGGCGGCGGCGGGCGCGAACATGCGCTGGCCTGGAAGTTGAGCCAGTCGCCCCAGGTGGACCGGCTGTGGGTCGCGCCGGGCAACGGCGGCACGGGCACGCTGCCCAAGACGACCAACGTCGCAGTGGAAGTCGGCGACCTGGACGGTTTGGTCGCGCTGGCGCAGCGGGAGGCGATTGACCTGACCCTGGTGGGACCGGAAGCGCCGCTGGTGGCGGGGGTGGTGGATCGCTTCCAGGCCGCGGGGCTGCGCATCTTTGGGCCGACGCAGGCCGCCGCGCAGTTGGAAGGTTCCAAGGCGTTTTCCAAGGAGTTCATGGTCGCCCACGGCATCCCCACGGGTCAGGCCGCGATCTTTGACGACTTTGACGAGGCTATGCGCTATCTGCGCGGGCTGGACGACGCGCCCGTGGTCAAGGCGAGCGGGCTGGCCGCGGGGAAGGGCGTGATCCTGCCCGCGACCAAGACCGAGGCCGCCGCGGTGGTCCGCAGCATCCTGCTGGACGGGCGCTTTGGCAAGGCGGGCAACACCGTCTTGCTGGAAGAACGGCTGCTGGGGCCGGAGCTGTCGGTGCTGGCCTTTTGTGACGGCAAGACGACGCGGGTCATGCCCGCGGCGCAGGACCACAAACGGCTGCTGGACGACGACTACGGGCCAAACACGGGCGGCATGGGCGCGTTTGCGCCGTCGCCGCTGGCGACGCCGGAGCTGATCGCCGAGGTGCAGGCCACGATCCTCCAGCCGACGCTGGATGGCATGGCCGCGGCGGGGATGCCTTATGTGGGCGTCCTCTATGCCGGGCTGATGCTGACGGCCCAGGGGCCAAAGGTGTTGGAGTTCAACTGCCGGATGGGCGACCCGGAGACGCAGGTGATTCTGCCGCTCTTGGCGAGCGACCTGGTGGACATTGTGCAAGCATGTGTGGATGGGCGCTTGGACACGCTGACGCCGGTCTGGCGCGACGAAGCCGCGGTGACGGTGGTGATGGCGTCGCGTGGCTATCCCGACGAATACGAGACGGGCGTGCCCATCACGGAGATCGCGGCGGCGGAAGCCCAGGGCTGTTTGGTCTTTCACGCCGGGACGCAGCTATGGGAGGATGGGCGGGTGCTCAGCGCGGGCGGGCGCGTGCTCACGGTGACGGGCCTGGAGCGCACGCTGCCGGCTGCGGCCGCGCACGCCTATGGCGGCGTGGAAGCGATCCATTTCAACGGCGCGCACTACCGCCTGGACATCGGGCGCAAGGCAGAACACTAACGCCGCCAGAGCATGAAGGCAATGGCGGCCAGGAGCGCGGTGGCCGCGCCGAAGTAGAAGGGCGCGGCCGCGCCAAAGCCCGCCCACGACCCGACGCCCTGCCAGAGCAAACCGGCGATGAGCGAGGCGGGCAGGTCGAGCAGCCCCAACATGGCGTTGTAGGCCCCGTAGGCGACGCCGCGCACGTCGGGCGTGACCAGGTCGGCCAGGAGCGCCTTGCCCGTGCCATAGGTCATGCCATAATAGAGGCCGTAGAGGGCATAGAGGCCCCACAGCGGCGCGGCCCCCGGCGTCACGGCGAAGCCCAGATAGACGACGGCATAGAGCAGCCACCCCGCCACGATCACGCGGCGACGGCCGATGCGATCCGACAGCACCCCCGCCGGACCCGACACCAGCGTGTACACAGCGTTGAAGACCAGCAGCATCCCCAGGATCGACGTGACGCCCGCGCCACGTTCCTGGGCGCGCAGCGTGAGAAACGCGTCGGACGAGTTGCCCAGGTCGAACAGCCCCATGATGAGCATAAAGACGAGAAACGGGCGACCGAGGTTGACCCATCGCAGCGGCGCGCCGGCCGGGCGCGTGGGCAGCGGGACATCGCGCGCGCCCAGCGCCAAGATGACCACGGCCAGCAGCCCCGGCACAATGCTGATGAGGACGACTTGCTTGAAGGTCGCGGCGTTGAGCGCGCCGCCCGCGGCCTGCGCGGCGCGCACTACCCACCACGCCACCGCCAGCCCCACGAATGCGCCCGCGGTGTCAAAGGCGCGCTGGAGGCCAAAGGCCAGGCCGCGGTTGCTCTCCGTGACGCTGTCGGCGACCAGCGCATCACGCGGCGCGGTGCGGATGCCCTTGCCGACGCGGTCGGCCCAGCGCACCGCCGCCACCGCGCCCCACGAGGCGGCAAAGTAGAAAAACGGCTTGGAGACTGCCGACAGCCCGTAGCCGGCGACCGCAATCCATTTGCGGCCGCGCAGCCGGTCCGAGAGCCAGCCGGAGTAGAGCTTGAGCAGGCTGGCGGTGGCTTCGGCTACGCCTTCGATGAGACCGATGACGCTGGTGCGGACGCCCAGCACACTGGTGAGATAGAGCGGCAGGAGATTGAGGACCATCTCCGAAGAGACGTCGGTGAAGAAACTGGTGAGGCTGACGGCCCAGACATTGCGCGGAAGCCGTGACACACGCGGGGACTGCATGGCTTACCCTCCCAAACCCAGGCTAGCCGTCGGCAGGGGCGGCGCTGATCTGCCTAAGCGCAGGGGCGCGTCACGGGCACAGTGGCGGCGCGGCTGTGTGAGGACAGGTTGAGAAGAATGAACCGCAAAGAACGCAAAGAACACAACAATCAGATAGATGGGAATGACGTGTTCTTTGCGTTCTTTGCGGCTAGAGACTCTCCCTTACTGGTCGGCGGACTCGTCGCGGACGGGCGTCATGTAGATCAGCGGCAGACTGACGACCGTGACGGCGTACTTGACCAGCAGGTTGACCAGGAAAATCTGCCAGACCACGTCCCACGGCAGAACGCCGCCAAACGCGCCCACGGCAAAGATCAAGTTGTCTACGGGGACACTGACGCTGTTGCTCACCAGGACGCGCAGCCATTGGAACCGCTGCGTGATGCGCGTCACCCACCAGTGGTAGACCTCGGTGTCCAGCAACTCGCTGGCTAATTCGGCGACGATGGACGCGATCACGATGCGCCACACGGGGGCCAGGATCGCGCTGAACTCCGCGCCGAGACCCCAAGCGGGGTCGCTGGGCACGGCGGCGGACCACATGAGATAGCCCGCCATAAACAGGTTGATGACGCCCGCAGTGATGATCAGCACGCGGGCGTTGTTGCGACCCAAGGTCTTGTGGACGACGTCGCGCAGGGTGAAGGTGATGGGGTAAATGAAGGTCCCCATATCCACCGCCAGGCCCATGACCACGCCGATCTTGAGGCTGGCGACATCGGCCAACATCTGCGCGCCGATATAGGCGGCCACGACCACCACCGCCACGGCGGAGATGGCCGCCGCGGTCGGCTGAATGCGGCCCAATCCCGGCGTCGATGTCTGTGAGGAAACGGTTGGTTTTGGTGGGACGTTGACAGTCACGTTACAATGCTCTTTCGAATGTGCACGCGGTGGCTGTCTCCCCCGGTGGGGGCAGCCACATTGTTCGCCTAGCGCCAGGCGCAAGTCGTTATTTTGCCTGGGATCGGGGCGGCGATCAAATTGGCGCAAAGCCGGGCGTGTATCGCGGACGGTGATGAGATTCGCAGTCACCGTGAGCCGCAGGCAAAGGGTCCCCCGAATGAGGGGATGCTTCGCTGCGCTCAGCATGACAAATTACGTACAACCGAACTGATCGTGTTGCCGGGCTGTCAAGCACAGCCGATTGCGGATAGGAACATGCCAAAACGAACCGACATCTCTTCGATCCTGATTATCGGGTCCGGGCCGATTGTGATCGGCCAAGCCTGTGAGTTTGACTATTCGGGCGCACAGGCGTGCAAGGCGCTGCGTCAGGAAGGCTATCGTATCGTCCTGGTCAACTCTAACCCGGCGACCATCATGACCGACCCGGAGATGGCCGACGCCACCTATGTGGAGCCGCTGACGGTGGACGTGCTGGAGAAGATCATCGCCAAGGAGCGCCCGGACGCGCTGCTGCCGACGGTGGGCGGGCAGACGGGGCTGAACCTGGGGGTGGCGCTGGCCGAAGCCGGGGTGCTCGACAAGTATGGTGTGGAGTTGATCGGCGCCAGCCTGACCGCCATGCGCGTGGCCGAGGATCGTGAACTGTTCAAGGAGGCCATGACCGCGGCGGGACTGGAGTCGCCGCGCAGCGGTGTAGCGCGCAGCCTGGCCCAAGCGCGGCGCATCGCGCAGGAGGAGATCGGGCGCTATCCCATCTTCATCCGGCCCAGCTTCACGTTGGGCGGCAGCGGCGCGGGCACGGTCTTTACGCCGCAGGAGTTTGACGAGAAGGTGGCCTGGGGGCTGCGCGAAAGCCCGGTGCATACGGTGTTGATCGAGGAGTCCTTGATCGGCTGGAAGGAATTCGAGTTGGAGGTCATGCGCGACCGGGCCGACAACTTCGTGGTGGTCTGCACCATCGAGAACCTGGACCCCATGGGCGTCCACACCGGCGACAGCATCACCGTGGCCCCGGCGCAGACGCTCACCGACAAAGAGTATCAGCGGCTGCGCGACCAGGCGCGCATCGTCATGCGGACGGTGGGCGTGGAGACGGGCGGCTCGAATGTGCAGTTTGCCGTGGACCCGCAAACGGGCCGCGTGGTCGTGATCGAGATGAACCCGCGCGTCTCGCGGTCGAGCGCGCTGGCGTCCAAGGCGACCGGATTTCCCATCGCCAAGCTGGCGGCCAAGGTCGCGGTGGGCTATTCGCTGGACGAACTGCAGAACGACATCACGCAGCAGACCGTGGCCGCGTTCGAGCCGTCCATCGACTATGTGGTGGTCAAACTGCCGCGGTGGGCCTTCGAGAAGTTCCCCGGTGTGGACCGCGAGTTGGGGCCGCAGATGAAGTCGGTGGGCGAGGCGATGGCGATTGGGCGCACCTTCAAGGAGGCGATCCAGAAGGGCGCGCGCAGTCTGGAAATTGGGCGCGACGGGCTGGGGCCATTGGAGCGCGACGAGCAGGGCGACTATCGCGGGTATGAGCCGCGCACCAGCCTGCACGAACTGCTGCGCATCCCCAACCGCGACCGGCTGTTCGCCGTGTACGAGGCGTTATTGAGCGGTGAAAGCCAGGCCACGATCTGCCGGTTGACCGGCTTTGACCCGTGGTTTGTGAGCCAACTGGGCGAGATCGCCGACTTCGAGCAGCGCATCACCCGGCTGGACACGGCGACGCTGCGCCAGGCCAAGCGGCTGGGCTTCTCCGACGCACAACTGGCGCGCATCGTGCAGGAACGGGCCGCGACTGCCAATCCCATCGAGATTGAGTTGACCGGGGCTGTGGACGAGATGGCGATGCGCCGGTTGCGTCAAGCCGCCGGGATCCAGGCGACCTATCATCAGGTGGATACCTGCGCCGCCGAGTTCGAGGCGTATACGCCCTATCTTTACAGCAGCTATGAATCGGCGGACGAGGCGAAGCCGACGGACCGGCGCAAGGTAATCATCCTGGGCGGCGGCCCCAACCGCATCTGCCAGGGTATCGAATTCGACTATTGCTGCGTGCATGCCAGCTTTGCGCTCAGCGACATGGGCTATGAAACGATCATGGTCAACTGCAACCCGGAGACGGTGAGCACCGACTATGACACCAGTGACCGCCTGTACTTCGAGCCGCTGACGCTGGAGGATGTGCTCAACATCGTCGAGCGCGAACAGGCCGCGGGCGACCTGGTTGGCGTGATCGTCCAGTTTGGCGGGC
>CAYJQA010000341.1:6214-6478 GCA_964372065.1 uncultured Litorilinea sp. | reverse complement strand
GCTCGCTTCTTTTCACTCGGTCATCCGATGACAGACCCTACTGGCCGTGCGCGCCCGCGGCCAGTTCCAGCCCCAACGCCCGTACCGCCGCCACCCCGTCGGCGCTGCCCGCGGCCTTGACCAACGCCGAGCCGACGATGACCCCGTCGGCGATGCGGGCGACGGCCGCAGCCTGGTCGCGGTTGCCGATGCCAAAGCCGATTGCCAGCGGCAGATTCGTGTGTCGCCGCACCCGCGTCACGAACTCGGCCAAATCGGGCGGCA
>CAYJQA010000341.1:0-6204 GCA_964372065.1 uncultured Litorilinea sp. | reverse complement strand
CGCTGCGCACGCCCGTAATGCCTGTGACACTGACCAGGTAGACAAACCCGGTCGCCAGGCGGGCGACAAGCCGGATGCGCTCCTCGGTGCTGGTCGGGGCCAACATGAAGACCGTTGCCAATCCGGCCCGCCGGCAGGCAGCAATCACCTCGTCGGCCTCCTCAGGCGGCAGGTCGGGCACGAGCAGTCCATCCATACCTGCCGCCGCGGCGTCGTCCACAAAGCGTTGGATGCCATAGGCAAAGAGCGGATTGTAATACGACATGGCGCAGAAGGGCTGCGTCACGCCCGCCGCGCGCAGTTCGCGGCACATGGCGAGACAGTCGGCTACGGTCGTACCCTGTGTCAGCGCCGTGTAGGTCGCGGTCTGGACCGTCGGCCCATCGGCCAGCGGGTCGCTGTGAGGAATCCCGATCTCAAATAGGTCGGCCCCGTTCTGCGCCAGCGCGGTGATCATGTCCAGCGTGGCGGCGCGCGATGGATAACCCATCGCATGGTAGGGCATAAAGGCGGCGCGGCCGCTGCGGACACGCCCGGCAAACACAGCATTGATTCGGTCGAGACCCGTCATTTTGCTTGCTCCTGACGCTGTGCGAGCGTGTGCATCACCGTGCCCAGGTCCTTGTCCCCGCGGCCGCTGAGGCTCACGAGGATGATTTGATCCTTGTCCATGGTCGGGGCCAGGTCCAGCAGATAGCCGATGGCATGGGCGCTCTCCAACGCCGGGATGATCCCCTCCAGCTGGCAGAGCAGTTGGAAGCCGCGCATGGCCTGGTCGTCGGTGCAGTACGTGTACTCGGTGCGCCCCTGGTCACGCAAGAAGGCGTGTTCGGGTCCCACACTGGCATAGTCCAGCCCTGCGCTGATGCTGTGCGTGAGTGCGATCTGCCCGTCGTCGTCCTGGAGCACATAGCTCTTGGTCCCCTGGAGCACGCCCAGCCGCCCCACCTTCGGGTCGGCAAAGCGAGCAGCATGTTGGCCCGACTCGATGCCGTGCCCGCCCGCTTCCACGCCGATCAGCCGCACCGATTCGTAGTTCAAGAAGGGATGGAAGATGCCGATGGCGTTGCTCCCGCCGCCCACGCACGCCACGATGGCGTCCGGCAGCCGTCCCGGCCCATCCTGCCCATCGCGGATCTGCGCCAATGCCTCCGTGCCGATGATGCTCTGGAAGTCGCGCACCATGGCCGGATAGGGGTGCGGCCCCAGCGCGCTCCCCAACAGGTAGTGCGTCGTCTGCACATTGGTCACCCAGTCGCGGATGGCTTCGTTGATGGCGTCCTTAAGCGTCTTGGAGCCGCTCTCCACCCCGCGCACATCCGTCCCCAGCAGCCGCATCCGAAAGACATTCGGCTCCTGGCGCGCCATGTCCACGGTCCCCATGTAGACTACGCACTCGATGCCCAGCAGCGCGGCCACGGTGGCACTTGCCCATCTTGCGCTTCATCAGGAGCGCCTGACCCAGCGCGTTGTTGATCTTGTGCGCGCCCGTGTGCGCCAGGTCTTCGCGCTTCAGGTAGATCTGCGCGCCGCCAAGATGCTCCGACAGCCGCCGCGCATACGTGACCGGCGTCGGTCGCCCCACAAAGCTGCGCTGGAGATAGGCCAGTTCTTGCATGAAGTCGTCGTCGTTGCGCGCCCGCAGATACGCTTCCTCCAACTCCTCCAGCGCGGGCATGAGCGTTTCGGGCACATACTTCCCGCCATACGGCCCAAAATGGCCGTTCTCGTCGGGATAGGCCCGGTAGTTCACAGGCGTGACTTTTGTCTTTGCCGTCATGGGCGAGTTCCTCTCTTTCACAGCAAGCGTGCCGGACGTTGGTATTACAGATGGATCGCCTGGCGCATGACCTCGACCGGCGGCATGACGCCGGTCCATCGCTCGAAGGCGATGGCCCCCTGCCAGATCAACATCCCAATGCCGCCGATCGCGCGTGCGCCGTCCGTTTCCGCCTTGCGCAGCAAGCGCGTCACGCGGGGGTTGTACACTAGATCATAGACCGTCTGCCCGGCGCGGAAGGCCAATCCCGCATCCCACGGCAGCCCGTCGACGTTGGGCGACATGCCCAGCGACGTGCAGTAGATCACCAGGTCGGCGGTCTCCGCCGCGCCGGCCAGGCTGTCGGGCAGCGCGCAGGCGTCCAACCGGCAGCCGTGGATACCGGGCTGCAGGGCCGCATTCAGTTCCTCGGCGCGGGGCACAGTCCGATTGGCGATGGTGACACTCATCGCGCCCGCCTGCGCCAGCCCATAGACCACCGCGCGCGCCGATCCCCCCGCGCCCAGCACCAGGCAATGACGGCCCTGGGGCTCGACGCCGTGGTCGCGCAGGTCCGCGACGAAGCCGGGGGCGTCCGTGTTGTCGCCCAGCAGCCGCCCGTCTTGGGTGACGACGATGGTGTTGACCGCGCCGATGGCCGCGGCCGCGGGCGTCAATTCGTCCAGGTGCGGCATGACTGCCTGCTTGTGCGGCACGGTGACGTTGGCCCCGACCAGCCCCAGCGCACGCACTCCTCGAACCGCTTCGCCAACCGCTGCGGGCCGGTCGGTGGTCACGGGCAGGGGTACGTAGCGCCAGTCCATGCCGAGGGCGGCGAAGGCCGCGTTGTGCATGGCCGGGCTGACACTGTGGCCCGTGGGCCAACCGATCAACCCGACGATCTTCGTCTTTCCGGAAATCGGCAAGAGTGACATGGCGACGCCTAATTTCGGTGGCGGGACTGCTTGCGGCTAGACATAGGCGGGGGCTGCGCGCTCACCCTGGACCTCAAGCTCGGCGCCCAGGGCCTGGAGGGTCGTCTCGAAGCCGGGGAAGCTGTCCGCGGTGACCTCCGCGCCGTAGACCGTCGTCTGACCCTGCCCGGCCAACGCGGCTACCGTGGTCGCCATCGCCAGGCGGTGGTCGGACTGGCTCTCCACCGCGTTACCCAGCAGCCGGGTCGGCCCGTTGATGACAAACCCGTCGGCGGTTGGCTCGATGTCCACGCCAAACTTCCGCAGCTCGGTGACGGTCGAGGCGACGCGGTCGGTCTCCTTGACGCGCAGCTCGCCCGCATCGCGCACGACGGTCCGCCCATGCGCCTGGCTGGCCGCGACCGCCAACACGGGGAGTTCGTCGATCATAGTGACAATGGACTCGCCGCCGAAGGTTGCGCCACGCAGTTCCGCGCTGCGGACCTCGATGTCGGCCACCGGCTCACCCGACTGCTCCCGCTCGTTGCGATACTCGATGTCGGCCCCCATCGCCCGCAGCGCCTCCACGATGCCCGTGCGCGTCGGGTTGACCCCCACCCCCGTGATCGTAACGTGGCTGTCCGGCACAATGCTGGCCGCGACCAGCAGGAACGCCGCGGACGACACATCGCCCGGTACGTCCATCTGCAGCGGCCGCAGGGCCGACGATGCCCGTTCACTGTGGACGGTGTTGCCAAAGACCTCCACCGGCGCGCCCATTGCTGCTAACATGCGCTCGGTGTGGTCGCGCGCCGGTCCGGGCTGGCGCAGGATCGTCAAATCCTGGGCATAGAGACCGGCCAGCAGCAGGCAGCTTTTGACCTGGGCGCTGGCGACGGGCATCACGTATTCCATACCCTTGAGTGTCGTCGCGCCGATGCCCAGCGGGGCGTAGTTGCCGTCTTGCCGGCCCACGATGATCGCGCCCATGCGGCGCAGCGGCGTTACGATGCGCCCCATGGGACGGCGGCGAATCTGCGGCGACCCGGAGACAAAGCTACTGAAACGCTGGCCGGCCAGCAGCCCGGTCATCAAGCGGATCGTCGTGCCCGAATTGCCGCAATCCAGCACGTCGCTCGGCTCCTGCAGGCCGTGCAGCCCGCGACCGTGGATGACCAGTTCCGTGGCGGAGCGTTCCTCCACGACCACGCCCAACCCCCGCATCACGGCGATGGTAGAGCGGCAGTCGCCGCCGTCGAGAAAGCCGCGCACGGTGCTCACGCCGTCGGCAATCGCCGAGAACATGACCGCCCGGTGGCTGATAGACTTGTCGCCAGGCACATGGCAGCGCCCGGCCAGACGATGCCCACCTTGAATCAGCAAATGAGTCATAGCGCTTCCTTTATTGTGACCGCGTGGCCGTTGCCAACGTGCGGGTCTAGACAGGTCGCGCGGGCCGCCAGGCTGCCCGTGCGCGCTGGGATACGGTAAGCTTGGCGGCCAGTTGTGACTCGTCGCCTTGCTCAATCAGATCGCGCAGCTCACTGAGATGGTGCAGATAGGTGTCCAGTTGGGCCAAGACCGCGGGCCGGTTGGTCATCAGAATGTCGAGGAACATGCGGGTATCGCTGGCCGCGACGCGGCTCGTGTCGCGAAAGCCGCCTGCGGCCAGGTTCCACACCGCCGCATCGTCGTCCCCGACCTCCGCCGCCGTGTGTACCAACGCGCTGGCGGCCAGGAACGGCAGGTGGCTGATGGCGGCGACCAGCCGGTCATGGCGCGCCGGCGGCAAGACCACCGGTCGTGCGCCCACCGCCTCCACCAACTCGGTCGCCAGTGCGACCGTGGCGTCGGTCGTGCGCGGCAGCGGCGTCAGCACCCACGTACTGGCGCGATAGAGGCCCAGCTCCGCAGCTTCGAAGCCCGCCGTCTCCTTGCCGGTCATGGGGTGGCCGCCGATGGGCTGCACATGGTCGGGCAGGCGGTCCAGCGCCGCGCAGACTTCCGCCTTAGTGCTGCCCATGTCCATGACCACTGCTCCGGGCCACAGACTCGGCGCAATCTCGTCGAGTAGGTCCACGATCGTCCGCACGGGTGTCGCCAGAATCACGATATCCGCGCCCAGCACGCCCGTCGCCAGGTCGTTGGTCGCCAGGTCCACGGCCCCGGCAAAGAAGGCATCCAGCACCGTCGCCGTGCGCCGCGCAATCCCGCGCACCTCACGGCACAGTTGGTTGCGCGTCAGGTCCATCGCCAGGCTGGCCCCCATGAGGCCCAGCCCGACGATGGCAACGCGAGAATCCGCAAGACGTTTCACGATGCAAGTCTCCGGCGCATGGTGCGCTGGTGGACGTGGGAGCGAGTTACAGGGTGCGGCCGACAGCCTCGGCGACCGGGCGCACTTCGTTCATCATGGCCGCAAAGCGCTCCAGCGACAGACTCTGCGCACCGTCGCTCCATGCCTTGGCCGGGTCTGGGTGGACCTCTACCATGATCGCATCCGCGCCCGCCGCTACTGCCGCCCTGGTTACGGGTGTGACCAGGTTCCACTTGCCCGTGCCGTGCGCCGTGTCGGCGACCACCGGCAGATGGCTCAGTTCCTTGATCACCGGAATGGCGTTCACATCAAAGGTGAAGCGCGTCGCCGTCTCATAGGTGCGGATGCCCCGTTCGCAGACCATGACCTGCATGTTGCCGCCGCTGAGGATATACTCGGCGCTCATCAGCAGTTCTTGGATAGTGGCGCTCATGCCCCGCTTGAGAAAGACCGGCTTCGGCTGCCTACCCAACGCCTTGAGCAGCGAGTAGTTCTGCGTGTTGCGCGCGCCGACCTGAAGAATGTCCGCATAGTCGCCGACCACCTCGATGTCCTCCGGCGTCATCACCTCGGTGATCACGGGCAGCCCCGTCGCCTCGCGCGCCTCGGCCAGGTAGCGCAGACCTTCCTCGCCCAAACCCTGGAAGCTGTAGGGACTGCTGCGCGGCTTGAACGCCCCGCCCCGCAGAATCGTGGCCCCGGCCTCCTTGACCGCGTGCGCCGTCTCCAGGATCATCTCACGGCTCTCCACGCTGCACGGTCCGGCCATGACCACGATCTTTTGCCCGCCGACCTTAACGCCGTTGATATCGATCACCGTGTTCTCACGGCTGAAATCGCGGCTGGCAACACGGTAGGGCTGCATGACGCGCATGGTCTTTTCCACGCCGTCCATCGCCTCAAACGTGGACTGGTTGATGAGATGCTCGTCGGCCCCAATGATCCCGATGATGGTGCGCGCCTCGCCGCGGCTGAGATGAACCTTGTAGCCCAGCTCCTCGACGCGCTTAACGACGGCTTCGATGTTCTTTGTCTCTGTGTTCTGCTGCATGACGACGATCATACTGAGATTCCTTTCCGCACGCGCGGCGGCTGTAGGGAGGGCTAGGAGAACAGCGGCGGCCCGGAGACATGGCGTACTCCGGGCCACCCTGCCGTGGGTTTAGGCCGGGACGGTCACGGCTGCTTGGTTGCGTTCTGTAACCGCGATACCC
>CAYJQA010000340.1:0-6480 GCA_964372065.1 uncultured Litorilinea sp. | reverse complement strand
CCTTACCGCCGTTGCACACCGACCGGACGGCGGTAAGGATACCGCCGCTACGGTCTGCCCCCAACCTGAAGTGCGCCCGTTGGTAGGGCGAGCTTGACACGGCCCCGCCCATATACTATACTAGGGTATAGTATAGTTGCAGTCATACATCGAGCCGGGGAGTGATGGATTCCTATGCCGCTTTACGAGTTTATCTGCAAGAGCTGTGGACACACGTTTGAGACACTGGTCAGCTTTGCCCAGGCCGACCAGCCCCAACGCTGCCCCAAGTGCGCCGCTCAGGAGTCACAGCGCAAGCTGTCGTCGTTTGCCGTGGGCGGCGGCGCGTCAAAAGTGACCAGTGGGCCGCCCGCGGGCAGCCGCTTCACCTGAGCAGGTTCCTGCTAAGGCAAACGGTCGTTTGCCCACACTGTACACGTCGCGACTGCGCCGCAGGTCGTTCGTCGCGCGGAGTAACGCCGGAACAGGACAATAACCGAAGGAACAACGATGCCGAGAATCCAAGAGGAGAATGTCAAAGACGCCATTCAGCAACGCTTGCGCCGCATCGAAGGTCAAGTCCGTGGCGTCCATAAGATGGTGGAGGACGAGCGCGAGTGCCAAGAGGTGCTCCAGCAGCTCAACGCCATCCTAAGCGCCGTTCAAAACGCCGCCGATCTGTACGTGCGTGCGTATGCTAAAGATTGTCTTCTGAACATCGACACAACAGAGCTGCGCGAACGTGAACAGGTAGTTGATCGACTCGTCGATCTCCTGATCAAGGCCCGCGCGTGAAAGGACCATGTCATGGCTGCTGAGAAGAATGCCAAAGTCGTTTGGCAAGGTGAAGGTCTGGAGTTCAAGGCCCAGATGGGGACGGGCTACAATTTCGTCATGCACAATCCCGCCGACGGCAACGGCGCCAGTCCCATGGAGTTTCTGCTGGCCGGCGCGGCCGGTTGCACGAGTATGGATGTCATCAGCATCCTGCAGAAGAAGCGCCAGAAGGTGCACGGCCTGGAGACGCACATCCACGGCGTCCAGGCCCCCGACGCCCCCAATGTTTACACCGATGTGACCATCACCTTTGTGGTCACCGGCGAGGACATTGACCCCGCCGCCGTCGAGCGGGCCATCGAGTTGTCCCACTCCAAGTACTGCTCCGCGAGCATCATGTTCCAGCGTTCCGGCGCCAACGTCAAGACCGAGTATCGCATCATCGACGAAGCGCCGGCTCCCGCGCACGTCTAGTACCAAAGCGGGGCGCTCCTTGCGGGGCGTCCCCGCTTTCTTACCCCTCGCCCGCGGCGGCCCGTCGTCCCAGGGCGACCGTACTCCAGAGGGCGACCCCGGCCGGTAGCAAACTGCTCCACGCCGCCACGCGCAGCCACAACAGCGGCGGCCCCGGCACGAACTGCGTCAATCCCAGCGCCGCCAGCGCCGCCACCATCATCGCCACGCCCACCATCCACACGATCTGCGCGCCGCGCGCCAGGCGGCTGCGCGCCGCGCCTGGGCCGGTCCAGAATATCAGCCCCAATAGCCCGCTGCTGATCCAGCCCAACAAGAAGTTGTGCAGCCAAAAGACGCGTAGCTGCGTGCCGGCGCTCCAGCGCCAGACACCCGGCCACATGACGACCGCCGACGCCGCCAAATAGATCGCCAGCGCGCCCCCGGCAAAGCGAAGCAGCCACGGCAATGCCGCCCGCCGCTGCCAGAACGCCCCCAGATGGCGCGCCAGGCACACCGCCGCAAACAGGTTGGCCGCGGCCGCCGTCCAGAACATGGCGGGCGTCACGACCAGGGGCGACATCCCTAGCATAAAGGTGGGCGCTAACGCCAGCGCCAGCCCCTCCACCGGCAGCCCCGGCCAGCCCCCGTCCGGCAGCAACGCCGCCCACAGCGCGCCCAGCAGCCCCAGCGTGAACCAGCCGATGCCGAACAGGTCAAGGAACAGGTGCAGAAACAACTGCTGGAGCACTGCACTGGTGAGGTTCAGGGCGACCATCCCCGCCAGCCCCAATGCGCCCAACGACGCCGTCAGCATGAGCGCCAGGCCCCAATCCCACAACCGCAGCGGCAGCGACCGCGCCCCCAACTTGGCCGTTGCCCGCACATAGAGCGCCACAAAGGCAAACCAGCCCAGCCCGTTCAGCCCGGACACGATGCTGCCCAGCGGCAGGCTGCGGTCGCCGATCTGCGTCAGACCGTAGCCGTTGGACCAAAACGCCGGAAAGCTGCCCAACGCAAAGAGCGCGCTCACGGCCATCTGTACCCCAGCCCCGCGCGGCCGCGGGCGACCGGTCAACCCCGGCAGAAAGTGCCAGATCAGCGCCATCAGCCCCAGCGTCACCCAGCCGAAGTACATCAGGTGGCTGTGGGCGTGCCGCACCGCGCTGAAGTTGAGCGCCCACGCGGGCATCCCCCGATAGACGCCAAAGCGCAGCAGCACGCCTGTCGCCGCCGCCAGCGCCAACATACCCGTCGCCAGTGTGCCATACCAACGCAACATATCCCGTGCGTCCTTTCCGCCTGTGCCGGACGCGACCATGCGTCCTCGCTGCGCGCCCCAGCATAGCCGCGCAGGCCCGCGCGGGGCGAGGACTTTGGTCACACTCGGTTCAGTTGTTGCCGAGAAGGGATGCCTAGGCCTCGACGTGCTCGTCCAGCCAGGCGGCGGCACGCAACAGCGCGACCACCAGTTCTTCCACATTGACCGGCTTAGAAAGGAAGTCTTGCATCCCGACCGCCGCGCAGCGCTCCCGGTCTTCTTGCATGGCCGCCGCCGTCATGGCGATAATATAGGGCTGGCGCGCCGGTGGGAATAGCTCTTTGATCTGGCGCGTCGCCTCGATGCCGTCCATGGTGGGCATATGGACGTCCATGAGGATCACGTCATAGGGCTGGCGGTGCAGCGACTCCACCACCTCGACGCCGTTGGCGGCCACATCGGCGCGATAGCCGAGCCGTTCCAGCAGCAGCAGGGCTACCTTCTGATTAACTACGTTGTCTTCCGCCAGCAAGAGGCTAAAGGGATTCTCCCGGCCCACCCGGGCATCCAGCGCCGGGGTCCGGGCCGTGTGACTGGCCGGCGCCAGACGCCGCCCCAAGACATGGTCGATCAGCACTTCCCGCAGCAAAAGCGGCTTGAGCGGCTTGTACAAATAAGCGTCGATCCCGGCCGCTTCTGCGCCGCTGCGCAGGTGGGCGTGCGCCAAGGAGGCCAGGAGGATGATGGGCTTGCCGGCGGCCAGACCCGGCGCGCGCCGCAGGCTTTGGGCCAGCGCCAGCCCGGCCTGGTCCGGCAGGTCCATGTCGGCGACGATCGCATCCCACGGCTCCCCGCCGGCCACGAGCCGGTGCGCGCCCGCCGCATCGGCGGCTTCGCCGTGCCCCATGCCCCAGCGATCCGCCGACGACGCCAATATGGCGCGCATCGTCGCGTTGGCCGCCACAATCAGCATCCGGCGGCCGGCCAGGGACACGCCGGCATCCGGCGCGACGGGTGCGGGCTGCACCGGTTCGGCCTGGAGCGTGAAGAAGAAGGTCGAACCGGCTCCCTCCGTGCTTTCAACCCACATGGCGCCGCCCATGAGTTCCACCAGCCGCTGACTGATAATGAGGCCCAGCCCCGTACCGCCGAAGCGCCGGCTGGCCGAGGCATCCACCTGGGAAAAGGCCGTGAACAAGTGGGGGATTTTATCGGCGCTGATACCGATGCCCGTGTCGCGCACGGAAAACAGCAGTTCCACTTGGCCGTTCTTGGCGAGGCACTCCGCCCCCACCGCAACCTCACCCTTCTCGGTGAACTTGACGGCGTTCGCCAGCAAGTTTACCAGCACCTGCCGCAGCCGCGGCATGTCCCCCACAATCGCCGCCGGCACATCATCCTCTTGCCGGTAGGTGAGTTCCAGCCGCTTGACCGCCGCCTGGGGCGCGAGCAGGTCCAGCGCCCCCTCCACACACTGGCGCAGGTCAAAGGGCCGCAGTTCCATTTCCATGCGCCCGGACTCGATCTTGGACAGGTCCAAGATGGCGTTGATGATGGTCAGCAGAGCTTCACCACTTGCCCGGATGGTGTCCACGAAGTCACGGTGCTGCTCGTCCAGGTCGGAGTCCAGCAGAAGGCTGGTCATGCCGATGATCCCGTTCATGGGCGTGCGAATCTCGTGGCTCATATTGGCCAAGAAGCGGCTGCGGGCGAGGGCCATCGTCTCGGCCTCCTCTTTGGCCTGACGCAGTTCTTCTTCGCGGCGCTTCTCGTCCGTGATCACGGTCAGCGTCGCCAAACCCATCGTCGTCTCCCCATCCGCCCCGCGCGCCAACACCGACTCGCGACTGCGGATCCACTCGACCGCGCCGCTGCTGGATCGCGCGCGAAACTCATGGCTCGTGATCTCGCCCGCTTCGGCAGAGGTTGCCGGCAGCCAGGCTGCCCGGAGTCCCTCCACGTCCTCCGGCAGGACAATCTTGAGCAGCGCTTCCGCGGTCTCGACGGCCGACCAGGCATGTCCCAAGAACGTACTCCGATTGACATAGGTGGCGCGGCGCGCCGGAGCCTCGAAGATGATGATGTAGTCCGGCGACTGCTCGGCCAACAGCCGGAAGCGCGCCTCGCTGACGCGCAGCGCATCTTCTGCCCGCTGACGCTCGCTCACATTCATGCCCAGCGACGCAATCCCCACAGGCGCACCGCGTTCGTCCACCAGCGCCGTGTTAAACCACTCGCACAGCAGCGCCTCGCCATCCTTAGTCCGGTTGGAGTTGACCTGATGCGCCGTTCCGCCGTGACTGAGCAACCCGGCGAACGTCGCGTGGACCCGCCGGCTGTCGGCGTGATCGGCGGGCCAGAGGATGAGATCATCCACGCTGCGGCCCACAGCCTCTTCACGTGTGTAGCCAAACTTGGTCACCGCGCCGGGGTTCCACTCGGTGATCACGCCGGCGTCCGTCATCGTTAGCACGGCCAACGGCGTTTGCTCGAGATACAGCCGGAGCCGCTGCTCCGACGTGTAAAGCCGCTGCTCCGCCATCTGGTGGGTAAACTCAAACAGCCACACCAACACGCCCGTCATAAATAGCGCCAGCGTCGCCGAGAGTGCCAACGCATACGGGTTATCGATCTCCGCCCCGGCAAAGGGATGGTCGACGACGTACCATACCTCAAAGCCCCAGATCAGCGTGACAAACACGCCCACCAATACCGCGCCCCAGCGCCGCCCCAGCGCAAACGCGGCCAACGCCACCAAATAGGGAAACCACGCATAGAAGAGGGCGCGATCCGCCGAGAAACCCAGGATCAAGACCCCGATCTCGCCGACACTGCCCAGGATCAGCACCCACGCCGCGGGCCGCACCGACGTGGTGTAGCGGATGACCCGCAGCACAACCACGCGGAACAGCGCGCCTACCAGGAGCAGTTGCCCGATGATCGGCTGGTGGAGGAGCCATATCGCGAACGGCCCAGTGGTGACGTAAAGCACCAGGGTGGCCGCAGTCACCAGCACGACAAAGCGGGTCAGGCGCGCGTTTAGGTCGTCCTCTTGGAGTCGTGCCTCAGGCACACACCACCGATAGAATCGTTCCAACATCACTAATCTACCCTGGCTACCTCGCGCAACACGCGCACCCTCCCGGCGCTACGGAGTCTGTAGCTCAACATCGATCTCGAAGAGGGTGGGCCACAGCTTGCCCGTCACAAAGAGCCGGTCCGTCGCCGCGTCATAGGCAATGCCGTTGAGCACATCGACCGGCTGGTCCGACACCGGCGCGTCCAACAGGCCCGCCAGATCAATCCAACCGACCACTTCACCCGTGGCAGGATCGATGCGCGCGATTACATCGGTCTGCCAAATATTGGCAAAGATCTCGCCGTTCACATATTCGAGTTCATTCAGCATGGGCACCAGATCGCCCCCTGCCTGCACGTCAACCCGGCCGGTCTCGGCAAAGGTCTGCGGGTCGCGCCGGTACAGCGTCGCCGTGCCGTCGCTCATGATCAACGCTGTGCCGTCAAAGGTCAGCCCCCACCCTTCCGTCGGGTAGGTGAACTGGCCCTGCGCCGCCAGCGTCGTCCGATCATAGACAAACGCGACATTGGACTGCCACGTCAACTGCAAGACCCGGTCCCCAATGACCGTAATCCCTTCGCCGAAGTACTCCTCTGCCAAATCAACCTGCTGCAGCACTTCGCCGGTCGCCAGCTCCACCCGCCGCAGCGACGAACGGCCGCGCAGCCCAGTCCCCTCATACAGCTCGCCGTCCACGAATTGCAGCCCCTGGGTAAACGCCTGGTGGTCATGCGGATATTCGGCCACGACCGTATAGGTATAAACCGGAATCGTCGGGCCGGCCGGAGTTGGCGCGGCCGCAGCTTCCGCGGCCGGCTCGGTGGGGAGCGCCAACGGCGACTCAACCGTCGGTGCGATCGCCGCAGCAGCCTGGCCGGACGGCGCAGGCGTCGCGCCGCGCGTGGCGCTGGGCAGCGGCGCGGGCCGGGGC
>CAYJQA010000339.1:0-6486 GCA_964372065.1 uncultured Litorilinea sp. | reverse complement strand
ACGGCGGCGGGCGGCGCGGCGATGGTGACGGCGCGCGTCCATACGTTGCGCGGGGTGGTCACGATATCGTCGCCGGGCAGCGGGGCGGCGCGCTCGGCCGGCGACGCACCCCAGCCCAGCATAGCCGGACGGATCACCTGGATATACAGCGGAACGGCGGCGGCGAGCGCCGCAATCCACCAGCCCCCGCGCGCATTGGCGGGGCGGGATGTAGATTTGTCCATCATGTTCTCCTGCGGTCACCGCTTCGGGACCGCACCACTACAGCCCTACCATCCGCGGCAGCGCCACGCACCCAGCGTATACCGGTCATGTTCTCGGCGGCTTGCGGCGCAATTCCGGCAACTATCGCTAGATGCAGCCCTCACCGGTGACTGTCCCGCGCCTTCGTACCAACTACTGATTCTTCATGCGCAGCAAATAGGCAGTCATGTTCTCATCATCTTGTTTGTTGTAAACATAACCCAAGTGTTCGCCGACAGATGGGGCAATCGTGCGGAACATCTCACATGCCGAGAAAATGGATGCCCAGAGGCTGCCATAATTGCCGTCCGAGTAAGTCGCTCGATACAGCGCATACAGCGCGGTCGGCAGATACTTCTTGGTGTATTTGCCCCACATTCCAACCGAGACCGAGAATTCCGTTCGTGTTCCGATATACCAGGCAAGCATCTTATCAAGCTCGACATGCACAATCTGGTAATACATCCGCATTGCGTAAGGCAACTGATCGCGTGCAATGCCCTTGGCGACATTGTTTAGGCACCACCAGAATTCATTGCAGCAACCGGCATACTGGGGCAGAGTTGGCCGCCGGATCCAGTAGCCTCGGTCGCTGGCGGGCATGATGGCAGGCAAGATGCCATCCTTGTCCAGGAGCGGGACGGTCAGGCTGTCTTTGGTGTATTCCTCCTGCGTGGCGGCGACGGTCTGAATGCTCAGATCGATCCGCGTGCCATCCTGAAACAGCATCAGCCAGGCATACGAACGGGTGAAATCGACGTCTTGGCCCCAGCCCAAATCGTTGGAATCGGGTTCCTGCACCATCGCCAGGTCGCCGAAGACCGCGATCCAGCCTTTGTCCGCCAGGAAAGAGGCGGTTTCGGTGACCACATACACGATGTCATAGTCCTGATACGGGTCCTGCGGGACGTTGGGGTTGGCGCGCGAGCCGTTCATATACACCGCGCGAATGCGCGCGTCCGCCTTGGCGACACCGAGGATCAGGTCGAACATCTCGGCTTCGGTTCGCATCTGTTTCGCCATTCCAGCCCCCACACCCGATTCGGTTGAATCGCTCCGTCTACGCCTCGTTCCAGCGGTATGTCTTGTGCGAACGTAATGTTTCCAGATCGCAGCTCAAGCACAGTCCGTTATGACAGCATATCACCCCGCCGCACGCCGCGCAGCGCCACTTCTCCTCTTCCTTCTGCAGGAACTCCGCCAGGCCATGCCGCTGGATGAACTCGAGGTTGTCGATCATGCCCATGTGGTATTTGGTGCGGTAGCGTTTATCCAGCGATTTCAACCGCTTGCATGGAAAGGCCTCACACTCAAAGCAGAAGCGGACGCGGCCTTCGCGCAGGGATTCGCATTGGTCGCCCATATGGAGGCAGTGTTGCCCGCGTGGGATGCAGCCGGGACAGTATTTCTTGTGGAATCCCTGCTTGTTCAGGTCCTTTTCCATAGACAGGTGAGCGATGCATAAGGCGCAGTTCATGCCACAGGGGGCAATGAGATCTTCCTGCATGATGCTTGTCACCTCCGGTCAATCAAGACGCTATTCCCGCTACTTCCCCGACACTCCGCACAACGATTCTGGGGCTGCTTCCATCTGTGACGGCGCGGGTCGCAGGCCGGCGAGTAGTCGTTCTCGACACCTATTTTCCACGGTTTTCGCAGCGATGTCTATGATAGCCAAATCAAATGCACATGGCTGACAGACATTCGTCAACCGTGTGCAGGTCCAGATCGGCAAGTTCGTTCAAGCTGTATTGGTGAGACAAGGTCTTGATGATTTCTGCGCCGAGGAAATAGCCGACATCCGAATGCTCTTCAAACTGACACCAATCGCCGAAGAACGGCTGCACACGCTCATCCTGGTCAATTCTGCGCCTGTATTCGGCAAACAGCCGGTATCGATGCTGCTTACACCAGGCCAGCCAGCCATTCTTGTCCTGATGATAGAGATCCGTGTCGCCGACAAGAAGCTGCTCAGAGTACATGGCGATGCCTTCCGAATACAACTGCCACAATGCTTTGTCGCGAGGTGTTGCGATTTCGAGCGGATGCGTTCTGACTTGGCGATGCCAGATATGCCCCAACTCGTGATAGATCAGGGCAATCATTGCTCGTTTGTCACACCATCCAAGCTCCACGATCTTCTCGATACCGAGCAAAACCGCCGGGTGACCGTCGAGGTCGGTGGCCCAGCCCGCGCCGTTACACAAGCCAAGATAGAGAATGACTGTGACATCCAATTCAGTCCCGAACACGGCCGAAGTCCGCCTGGCGAGGCGCTTTGTCGCTTCAATGAAGGAAGCATGCGCTGTCTCTGCTTGCTCTTTGTGATTCAGCAGATACTCAATCGCCGGCAGAATGTCTTTGCTGAAGTCATAGCTTTTTGAGTCTTCAACGAGTTTAGCGTTCAGTGAGGGAGATATCTTGTTGATGTAGCATTCCCATTGGCGGATGCTGAATCTGCCATCGACAAAGGCATCCGCGATGGTGTGATATGCATCAACGATTCGCATCGGATTCCACTGCAGGACAGATGTCTTGGCCGGTCATCGTCTTGCCTCCAGACCAATTTGCGCCAACTCCCATACCTTAGCGGACAAGGCTGACTTTCAGAGCAGGGCGCACGCCGTCACGGGCTAGATTGACCGTCGCATAGCTGCGAATACTGCCGCCTGTCCCGACAAAATAGGCGCGGCCAGGCTTGTTCCCGCGTGTCCTCAGCCACCACCAGGAACAGCCGACGGCTTCGCCGTTTCTGATGACATAGTTGGCTTTGTTCGACATGTCGTAGACATAGAGGTTGCAGCCATCCGGTTTCCTCATCTTGGCGAAGTCGGTGGCAACGGCGCGCCGTAACTCCCTGCCGTGTAGGTCGGACAGTTCCCTGATCTCGGTCACGCTCAGCAAAAAGACCTTGTCCGCAGTATCCGGGCTGTCTTCTCCGTTGTCCGTGCAGTGCGTCGTCATGATCGATTCCTGTTCGGCGGCATCGAATGCCGTCACAAGGAACTCGCCGTTCAACCACTGGCGTAAATCACAGTCGCGCCACGTCATGTCCACGTTGCTGCCATGATACCGCTTGCAGTCGACAATGTGCTCGCTCAAGAGGAACAGCTCACTGCCCGAGTTTTGGAGGACACGCCATTCGAGTGGCAGTGCTGTGCCGTCCGCTGACTGCGGATACGCGCCGAACAGGATGATTGCGCCGAGCTTTGCGTCAGGATTGAGCATGGACGCGCCTACCTCCGTTCTCGCAAGAGCATGGTTAGTGGTCAACACTCGCTATACTCAACACGATTCTACCGGTAGCGCCTATAGCTCACTGCGAACGGCTTTGGCCCATGCATACGCGCGGTCAGCCGCCCCTTCCGGCTGATCAGGTAGGTAGACATCGGATATCGTCATGGACCACCTGCGCAGCACCGGCTGCTTGGGCACTTTCATGGTGACTTTGGTCTTGCCATCCCATTGCCGATTGATACGGGCTCTTACCTGCTCGTTGGACCAACCGTTGTCAAACGCGGCGCAGAAGACGCTCTTCAATGCGGCCAAGGCTTCATCGGTAAACTTGGATGGGTGCTGAAGATTGTAGCAAGCTACTGTGTAGAAATGGAGCCTAGAGAGCTCAGGATCGCTGAATTCCCACTGTCCAATTGCCCCCAACTGCCACCAGCAATCCAGCCTGTCGACTTCCTTCCCGCCACACTCAGGGCACGTGTTGTCCATCCGCTGCGTTGCCTCCTGTGGAATGAATGCGGCCTCTCTACTGATCCACGCTTGACAACACGACCACGCACTCGACGTGCGCGGTTTGGGGGAACATGTCCAGCGGTTGCACCGATGCCAGCCGGTAGCCACCCGCGACCAGCGCCTTGAGGTCGCGGGCGAGGGTCGCCGGGTCGCATGACACATAGACCAGGCGCGGGGCCGCCAACCCCAGCAGTTGGGTGCGCGTCTTGAGGTCCAGCCCGGCGCGCGGCGGGTCCACGACCACGGCATCCCAGCGCCGGCCGCGGATGTCCTGGCGGCTGAGCGCGGCGTCGACGCGGCCGGTGATGATGTGGGGGTGGCGGTCGCCCAGGCGGTCTTGGATGGCGGCCAGATTGCGCCGGGCATCGCGGGCGGCGGATGCGCTGCTTTCTACGCCGGTCACGTGGCCCGCCGCGACCGCCAGCGGCAGCGTGAACAGCCCTACGCCGCAAAAGAGATCGAGCACAGCCTGGCCGGTTGTCAGGGCACACGCGGTTATGACCTGTTCCACAAGCATGGCCGCGACCGCGGTGTTGACCTGGAAGAATGACTGGGTGGCGACGGCATAGGTGTAGTCGCCGACCGTCACCGTGGGCGCGAGCCGGATGTCCCACTCGCCGGGCGCAGCCAGGCCTGCCTGCGCGGCGCGCTGCAAGGCGGCGTCGAGCGGCGCTTCCAGGATGGGACATTCCCCGACCGCGACCAGGTCATGCGAGGCGGCGGCGCGATAGGCCGGGCGACCATCGGGCAGGCGGGCGAAGCGCGCATGATTGCGATAGCCGTAGGGCTGGGGGCTGGGCAGACAGGGCAAGAGGGGCGGGTCGACCAGCCCACCCAGGCGCGTCAACTGCTCGCGCACCAGCGCGGTCTTGGCCGCTATCTGCGCCGGGTAGGCCATGTGCTGCCAGGCGCAGCCGCCGCAGCGACCGAAGTGGGGGCAGGCCGGCTCGACACGGTCCGCGGCGCGTTCCAGCACCTCTACCACGCGGCCGCGGGCAAAGGTGCGTTGGCGCTGGACGATCTCCACCGTCACGGTTTCGCCGGGCAGGCCATAGGGGACAAAGACGACCAGCCCGTCAAGGCGGGCGACGGCTTCGCCGGTGGGAGCCAGGTGGGTTAGCGTCAGGGTAAGCGGGGTGTCTGTGTCGGCCATGTCCCCATCATAGCCGGGGCGGGCATAGGGGCCAAAAACAACCCTGGCCCCGCCGGGAAGGCGGGGCCAGGTCGCCACACAGAAAGGAGAAACACAAGGAGAGGAACCGTTATCACCCGGTATGTAAATCGTGTTCAGAGAGGGGTTCGTCTTGCTCGTCGATCCACGCTTTGGCACGGTTCAAGGCGTCCACTTCCGTCATCCCAAAGGCCTTGAAAACCTCATTTTTGCCGTCGTAGATCGTCGCCATTGCCCCCATTTTGTGTAACTGGAGGGCAATCTCATGCGCCCGATAGTCGATCCGCTCGCCGACGAGTGTGGAGACCAGTGCCATCCCCAAAGGTGCTCGGACACTTCCTTCAAAACCGGTCATAATCCACAATCTCCTCGACGCCGTTTGCGTGTACTGCCGGGGCGACCCCCTGGTTACTTATCTGCGGCTATCATACGCCGCTTGGCGAGGAAATACTAGGGACAAATGTCCATAGGTATGCGGGACACGTCCCACTTGCGCGCTGGAATGTTGATGCGGCGTAAAACGCTTTAAGGTCAAATGGACATGCGGGCCGGCTTCTGCTATACTGGGACCAGCCCAAAACGCTTTTTCCGTGTATCCACGCGTCCCGGCAACCCTGTTTTCCGCTGCCGCAAGGAGACCGCTATGTCGCTCAAGATCGCCATGATCGGCGCCGGGTCGATTGGCTTCACCCGTAAGCTCATGCACGACATTTTGGCCGTGCCGGAGCTGGCCGATACGACGTTTGCCATGATGGACATCAACCCCCGCAACCTCGAGATGGTCGAGCAGCTTTGCGTGCGCGACATCCAGGCCAATCACCTGCCCGCGCGTGTCCAGGCGACCACCGACCGCCGCGACGCCATCCGCGATGCCGATTATGTACTGTGCATGATTCGCCAGGGTGGGCTGGACGCTTTTGCGCTGGACATCGACGTCCCGCTTAAATACGGGGTGGACCAGTGTGTCGGCGATACGCTGTGTGCGGGCGGCATCATGTACGGTCAGCGCACGATTCCCGCGCTGCTGGACATCTGCCGGGACATCCGCGAGGTCGCCATGCCCGATGCGCTGTTCCTGAACTACTCCAACCCCATGGCCATGAACGTCTGGGCGTGCAACCAGTATGGCGGCGTGCCGACCATCGGGCTGTGTCATGGCGTCCAGGGCGGCCACTGGCAGATCGCCCGCTGCATCGAGCATTGGGCCAAGCTGGAAGGGCTGATCGGCCCGGACGAGACGGTGCATCGCCGCGACGTGGACATCATCGTCGGCGGCATCAACCATCAGACGTGGTATCTCCAGGTGCAATGGCGCGGCATGGACA
>CAYJQA010000338.1:0-6507 GCA_964372065.1 uncultured Litorilinea sp. | reverse complement strand
GAGTCGGGGTGCCCGTAAGCTGAAGAAACGTAACGGTTTTGACTCCGGTGGCCGGTCCGTCGGCGGTGCTCACTGAACCGGTTGCTGAACTTCCCGGGCTCGGGCGGCCCATGTCCATGCGAAATGTCGAATCGAATCAACGCAATAGGACTGCTGCCGCCGACCCTGCGCTGATGGCCCGCTATGGCGCCTGAAAGTTGGCGGTTGAGGTCGGGGTGTCAACCCGGCCTGTTCCGTCGTTCTATGGGCCTGCTATGCCGCCTCGGGTGACGGCACAGGTATGGCCGTCCTCGGCCTGGGCCGTGCTCTCCGGCTGTCGTCGTTGTCGCGCCTGTCAGCGTCGAAGGGCAAGGCCCAGATTCCCCGCAGGCGTTCTGGTCGGCACCTGGCCGGTACCGGGTTCTGACCCATCAGCGACATCCGCTGTCCTGAACTCGTCGCCTCAAACCGGCCGGTCGGATCCGTAGGGAGGTGGACCCAGAAGGAGGCCCCGCAGCAGCGGGCACAGCGCACACAGGTAGGCGACACAAAGGGCGACTGAGGCGCAGCGCGCGGCTTGAGACCTCCGAGGTCACCACCTCGGGAGCCTCGTGTGCAAGCCATCGGCCGGCAGCCCCAGCGAGCGCCGGCCGGACGCACGTGTCGTCCAGCATTTTACGTTGCTTGAACTGCAGCGCTACTTGGCTTCATCGGGTTGAATTTCCTATCCGTTGTTTGCGGCGTTGCGTTGCCAGTCCCGCCAATGCCAGTACAGCCAGCGCCAAGGTCGCGGGCTCTGGCACTGGCACACTCCTGGCCGACAAATCGTATTCGGCTGAGACGGCTTGTGTTGTGGAACCCGTATCGATCCAGAGTTGCGCGATCAGGTAGGCGCCGTTTTGGAGCTCTCCGCCCGACCAGCCGGCCCATCCATCCCACCAGTTGCGATGACCATAGGTATAGGTTCCGGTTGCGTCGATAGCACCGTGCAATGTCAATTCCATAGCGCCATTGCTGGCAATTTCGAGCGCGAAGTCAAACATTCCGGGGGTGTTTCCGACAGGGTTGAATAACTGCCCAGAGTACAGATCATTGTTGTCTGCCAAGCGGGCGTAATTTCCTGCATAGAATGTGGCCAGCGCACTGTTGTTGAACATGTAGCCACCCCAACTGTAGGTATCTAGCGACAGGTCAGCCTGCTCCTTGTCCACAAGTCCAATTTGCAGATACGAGCCGCTGGCCAAGCCACGCACATCAACCGTGCCCGCAATCCTAACTGAGCTTCCATTGGACCAATAAAACGTGCCGCTTGGCGTACGATCAATGTCGTAGTCGTGATTGCCATCGCCGTCATCCTTCACTGAGTTTGAGTCCACACCGCTCAGTGTGCCGCTCAGAGTGACCGATGTCGCGTGGCAAATGCTGCTCACAGTCAGCATCAACCCTATGGTGAATCCAATCAGGCTCGACTTCATTCTTTGCTCTCCCTGGTTGAAAAAAGTGATACGGCACGCCGCTAAGAAGCGTACGCAAGATTCGCACCATTGAGGTAAAGTGTTCGCAACTTGTTGATTTGTTTGACGTTTTGTTGGCGTCAGCGTTCTCGTCATGGCCGAGGACGCCCACGTGTGTAAAGTAGACTGACATCGCTTGTTGCTGAACTTCCCGGGCTTGGTCGGCGCATGCCCATGCGGAATGTCGAATGGAATCAACGCGATAGCGGAGGTCCGGTCGAACTGCCGCCGATGGCCACGCATGCGCGCCGCGGTGGTTGTCTGGAGCCTGCGTCATCGTCGCTACCGGTCGTGATCCTATGGGTGCGCATGCCGGCCCGGATGCCCCGGCAGGGTCGTTCTCGGCCTGTCCCGCGCTTACTGACTGTCGTCGTCGCCCCGCTTTCGGCAGGATCCCAGAGTGCCAAAGGGTACGTCCCTTGAGTGGGGTCAGGTATTGGTGGCACCAGCGCCTCGGGTAATTTCATATCCTCCTAACCGGGATTCTTGTCGATTGACCTCGGATCCTCTGCATCGCGTATCAGCGGCGGCGGAGCATGATGTGCTCTAACGAAGGCCGCCATGTGCACTGATAAGGGTGGACCTACTGAAAACAGTCCGAATCGTTTCTTGAACACCTTCCAATTGTCCTTAAGCACCCTACGATTTCTGGAAAAGGGATGGAGCCAGACCCAATCTAGTTCATATGAGTCTCTATGCTGGACAAAGACTCCACCTCCGACCACGCGACTTGGGTAGTGATCCTCGCTCTCGACCAAGTCCATAGCTCGTTGTAAGAACAAGAATCCGTTGAAGTCCTTGTCGTCGTACATGGTTTCATCGAACTGCAAACTATCAAATCCCATCTCCGCTTTGAAGTACCTGGCAAAGGTGGCGAGAAGATCCTTCAGGGATTCATCGGATTTCCAATCGAAGAAGACTAGGGACGGATAGCCTAGCTCTATGATAACTGGGGCGTCAATTTGGTAGTTCATTGCAAGAATAGGTGGCATTAGTAACTTGCCCGTCACCGTGGTCATATGCGCCCGCCATGCCGCCTCAGGACGGTCTTAGGCGTGACCGACAGGGCGAGGGGCTGTCGGCTCCGGTGCGACCGCTGCGCCTATCACCCAGTCGTGATGTTCAGGTGCCAGCCAGTAGCCTCGAATTTTCGTGCCCCGTAAGCCCAACGTGTTGACCTGGCCATCATGTGGCCCGCCCATGGCCCGCGCCCGGACGCCGTTCTCCTGGAACACTACTGCCTGCACCATCCGTCTGGTGTCTTCGGTGTAGTCCGCGGCGGCGGAGTTGTTGCCCTGACCTTTGGGATGCACTGCATACCCATAGCGCCCGTCGCGGGCAGCGATCTTGAGAGGCACCCTACGGATGCCGTCGTGATCGATCAGGTAGAAGATGTCGCTGGAATCGGTTGCCATGGTGTGTTGGATGAGTGATGTTGAAAGGTGCGCAGGGTGGGCCGCATTGAACATGCGTTCGTCTGCTGTCGCCCGCCCCCCCCAAAGGTGGCGTCTGTGCATGGGCGTCAGCGGCGTTTGATGCGTTCGAGGCGGTGTGCAACGGTGACGACGTGCTGATCTCCCGAGACGACTGCGTACGCGTCAAGATGGGCATCCAGCGCGGCGGCCATTGAGCCCGCGTACGCCTTGACGCGTCGCCGGCCAGACTTGTCGAGGAAGAACTTATGGGTTCCGTCCCCCGCGGGTTCGCTGCGGCCGAACTGGAGCAGAAGATCCACAACCATGGGAGGGATCGCACGCTGTTGCGATCGGCGTTGGGCGTGCTTGGTCATGTTCATGGCGTCATTGCCCTTCGCGACTGGCCGCCAGAAGGCGGTTCAATGAACGCAGTTCGTTGGGGTAGAACACCCTCATCACGCAGTTCAGGAGCTTGCCGCGGTCTAGTCCGTAGTAGTCGGCCAAGGAGTTCACTACGCTCAGCGGCAGGTCGAAGGTGCCTGCCTCGACCTTTGCGATTGATTCGGCGCTCAAGCCGGGGTACCCCTCGTAGGAAGCGACCGGTTCAAAGTCTTTGTGCAGCACCGAGACCGCGCTCTTCCTCTCGACGAAGAAGTTGGCGAACCCCACGGGTGTCGCGACATCCGCCAGGTCCGAGCTGCCCTCCACCAGGACCGTAGGCTTGAAGCCGCGCCGACCCATCAGCCAAGCGCGGGCGGACGAGTTGGCGACGTAGGTCTCGCCGCCATGCTTGAAGTGTTCCAAGGCGCCGGCGCTCATCGCGTTGCGTACTGTCCGCAGGTCGACGCCCGCAACAAGGGCGAGCTTCTCGACCGGCACCGCCATTCCTTCGTCAAGCGCGACACGTGCATCGCCCATGTAGACGAGGTCCAGCCAAGTGGCCCCGTCCGCCGCGTCACCGTTGGCGGGCTTCAGGAAGTCCAGGGTCTCGGCTGCCTCAGTGACGATGTAGCTGGATGAGCCTTCTGGGTCGGCGACACCGTCCACCGCGTAGTCATAGAGCGCCGATAGCCGATTCCATAGGGTTGTCTCCTGGAGCCGTTCCTTCGCTTCGGGCCAGCCGCCATCCGGCGATTCCGCCCCGAAGATCTGCTGCCGGAAACTCGGGACTTCCAGCAGCAACTCCAGCGTTTGGAGCTGACTATCGAGCGCCTGAAAGGCCTGATTCAGGAGCGCATCTTTGCGGGTGGCGAACACCTGGGGCGGTCGAGTCATATGTGCCTCTTTCTGTGGAAATCATCATTCGATAGGGAACTGTAGCACGCAGTTCACTCAAAATGACACTTTCTTCGGAAAAATACATTTCTATGCACACCCACCCAGACAACGAGGCCGGCGTTGCTGCCGCTGATGGCGCCCGCCATGGCGCCTGAAAGACGGCGGTCGAGGCCCTGGGTGGGCTGTCACCCCGACCCCTTCCGCCGCCCTATGGCCCCGCTATGCCGCTTTGGCGGTTTCCGCCGCCTCGGCCTTGGGCGCCGCCCTGGGCACGATCACCGACCCCGCGTTCGCCGCCTCCTGCAGCGCCTTGGCCGACAGGTGCGCATAGCGCATCGTGACCTTCGGGTCGCTGTGGCCCAGGATCTGCTGGACCTCGTACAAGCTGCGACCGCCGGACACCAGCAGGGACGCATAGGAGTGGCGGAGATCATGCAGCCGCACCGCGGGCACCTTGGCCTTCTCGCGCAGCCGATACCAGGCCCGGGTGATGGTGGTGTACGGCGCGTCCTTGCCGTCCTCGGTCTTCACGGGCGACGGGAACAGGTACTCCGATGCGCCCTTGGACGGCAACTGCTCCAGCACCCAAAGGGCACTGTCGTTCAGCGGGATGGACCGCGACTTCTTCGACTTGGACAACGCGGCATCTACCTTCCACACCCCGCCTTCCATGCTCACGTTCTTCCAGGTGGCGGTCAGGGCTTCGTTGAGCCTTGCGCCGGTGCTGAGCAGGAACATGACGATGTGGCAGACGTTGCGGTTGGCGTCGGTGCGCAGCACGCCCAGCAGTCTCTGCAGCTGCTCTTCGTCCAGATAGTTCTCGACCTGGTTGCAGACCATCAGCAGCGCGATGCCCTTGAGCACGTTCTTGTCCAGCAACTCCCACTGCACCGCCAGGTTCAGGGCGCGACGCAGGAGCTTGATGTGATGGTCGGCCGAGGCGGGGCTCAAGCCCTCCTGAAGCAGCGCATTGCTGAACACCTGCACGTCGCGGCGCGTGATGGCCGACAGCGCCAGGTGCCCGAACTTCGGCGCGATCCGTATGCGGTACAGCTGGTCGTCGCGCTTGTGGCTTCTCTTGTGGACCTTGGCGTGCGGGAAGTAGTGGTCCTTCATGAACGTGGCCAGCGTCATGCCGCCGATGGCCGCGGCGGGCTCGTCGACCGGCTTGGGTGCCAGGGAGTGCTCGGCCTTGAGCTGCCGGGCCTGCTTGCGTGCTTGCGTCAGGCTGAGCTCCTTGACGGTGCCCAGGCGGCGATAGACGTTGGTGCCCTTGGTGGGGCACTTCAGGCGCAAGTACCACGTAGGCACGGCCGTTGCCGATGACCGGCACTCGACGAAGAGGCCGGGCTCGTCGGCCACGCTGTATTCGATGCGGGGCTTGTCCGGCGGGCAGGCGAGGCCCGTGGCCATGAAGGCCGGGGTGAAGTTGATGACTGGCATGTGTCAATGTCCTCGATCAGGTAGGTGATGGGTGCCGGGAGCACCGGGCGTCGGCGACGGCTTGGCGGGTGGGCAAGTGCATGCGGTCTGCGCATGGCGTATGCCGATAGGTGAAAAGTTCATCATTAAATTCAAAACTCCGATCAAAAACATGGGGTTGCGCGACCCGGGCGGTGAGGCCACGGGCGCGGGGTCGTCAGGGGCCGCTGTAGCGGTCAGCCGCAGGGGGGCTCGAAGGTCAGTACTTGAGTGCCGAGTCGTCGCCGGTCGGTGGGGCGTCCGCGGCACCCGGCGGCAGAAGGGAGGCGAGGAAGTCGGTGGGCTTGTGCGGCCGGAGCTGCTGAATGCAGATCTGTCGGTCCTTGCCGCGCGTCCAGTCAAGCGCTATGCCTTGGGACAGCAGCGGTGCTTGCAATCCGTGCAGACGCTTGCTCAGCACAGCGGCCGATGAAGGCCACCCTCGGGAGTGCTGTGAACTGAACCCGGCCCGCGCCGTCAACCTCTCGTACAGATCGGCGGGCGTGCCCTCCCACCTGTTGTCCTGCATGTCCCCGGCGAACTCCATGATCGTCACCGCCAGCGGGTTGTCGAGCAGGCTTTCCAGCTGCGCATCGCGAAGTGAATCCGCGTACAGGTTCTGCAGTTGGCCCAGAGGCAGGCCGATCGCATCTTCCATGGCGGCGAGCCAGCGGCAGAAGTCCAGCATGCGGGACGGTGCGACGACCTGCACATCGGGCAGGCGCTGGAACTCTCGACCCGGAAGCCCACGGAGGAGCGGATGGGGATCCCCTCCCACCAGCTCACCACCCACGGCGTCATCGTGGGGATGACGGGATCGGGGAAGATCATGCGCTCGAGGATGATGATCTTGCTCGGGT
>CAYJQA010000337.1:1749-6512 GCA_964372065.1 uncultured Litorilinea sp. | reverse complement strand
GTCCAGCACCAGGCTGATGCCCGCGGCGCGCAGCTGCGCGGTCAGCGCACGCAGATCGTCCATGCTGCCCAGCTTGGGATTGACCTGGCGATAGTCGCTCACGGCATAGCCGCCGTCGCTCTCCGGTGCGGGAGCGAGAAAGAGCGGCATGAGGTGTAGATAGGTGAGGCCAAGCTCGCGGAAGTAGGGGATCTTGGCCGCCAGCCCGTCCAGGCTGCCCGCGTAGAGGTCTACATAACAAACACCGCCCAGCATTTGCTCGGACTGGAACCAGGCCGGATTGTGCTCGCGCTCCGCGTCCAGCGCCTTGAGGTCGGCGGGTCGGTCCAGCCAACTGCGGGCGGCCAACGTCAGGACTTGTTCCAGGTGATGGTAGAAGTCATAGCGGCCCCCATACAGCGTCACCAACAGACGGAACAACTGGGGGAAATGGGCGTCCAGCCGCCGCCGGAAGGTCTGCCACTCCGGGGTATCGACCACCGCGGCAAAGGAAGACTCCAGACGCGGCAGCAGGCGGGCATGGGTACGCCGTGTTTCCTGGGCAAGCTGGGCATCGTCGAACATGGTTTAGCTCCTGGCCGGAACGCCGGCGGGCTTGGCCGCCAGCAGGATCAGGTGATCGCTCCCGCTGTGATAGGGCGCGCCGTCGAAGTCGCCCCAGACGGCTTCCACGGCAAAGCCGGCGGCGGTCAGCATGAGTTCGGCTTCGTGCCGCCAGAGAAAGCGCAGCGTAAAGGGGCACAGCGTGCGCCGGACGCTGCCATCGGCCGCGATTTCCTCATAGATAAAGAGGGTTTCTTGGATTTGCTCGGCCAGGTCCAGCGAGCGCACGCTCCACTTGACGACCTGGGTGCCATCGGGTCGGGTCCAGCGGTCGGCGAGTTCGGTCACGCCGTCAACTTCCATGAGCCGGGCGATGTCGGGATGAAAGAGGTCGATGAGCAGCAGCCCGCCGGGGCGTAGATGGCGGTGGGCATTGGCGAGCGCGGCCTGCTGGCGCGCCGGGTCGGCCAAGTGCATGAGTGTGTTGCTGGTGCAAAAGGCGAAGGCGTAGTCGCGCCGCGGGAGCGCAAAGTCGGTGAGGTCGGCTTGCACCAGGGTCACGCGGCGGGCGTGGGGCGACTGGGCAAGCTTGGCGCGGGCGACCTCCAGCAGCGCGGGGCTGAGGTCGACGCCGGTGACGGTCTGCCCGGCCTCGGCCAACGGGAGCAGCAGCCGTCCCGTGCCGCAGCCCAGTTCGAGGACGGGGCCGTGCGCCTCTGCGGCCAGGGCGACGATGGCTTCCACGTCGTCCGCATAGTAGCGGTAGTCTTCGTCATAGAAGCGGGCGAAGCGGTCAAAAACGGCGGCGATGCCGGCGGTTGCGGCGGGCGGCGTGCTCATGATCGGTGGGTTCCTTGGGTCAAGGGCGCTGAATTTGCCCTGATCATAGCCTTGTAGAGAGGATCGGCCAAAATCGATTTGGCAGATATAGAGAGAGCGGCTATAATGAGTGGAACGAAGAGCCGACCCTACGCGCCATCCTGGGACCTGTCTGTGGCAGCATCAGACGCCAGGGGTGCAGGTCGGCACTTGCTTTGGAGCGAGAGACGCTGTTGTGGAGGCGCCGCCCTGCCAGGCGGTGTTTTTCATGGGGGGAACCGGTAATGGCGAATAATCAACCAGTCTACCTGACGGCTGAGGGTCTCAAGAAAATACAAGAGGAATACGAATACCTCACGGACACCCGCCGCAAGGAGGTCGCCCAGATGATCGCCGAAGCGAAGGCTGAGGGCGACATCAGCGAGAATGCCGGCTATGACGAGGCCAAGACCACACAGAGCTTTCTGGAAGGCCGCATCCGCGAGTTGGAGATCATCCTCAAAAGCTATAAGGTGATCGAGGATCACGACCGCCCGGCGGAGGAGGTCTCGTTGGGTCGCAAGGTGATCGTGCGTGAAGACGGCACCAACCTGGAAGAGACGTATACCATCGTCGGTTCGCTGGAGGCTGACCCGGCCAATGGGCGCATCAGCAACAGCAGCCCCATCGGCAAGGCGCTGATCGGCAAGCGCGTCGGCGCACGGGTGATGGTGAACACACCCGGCGGCGACATCGAGTTTCAGATTCTCAAGATCGTATAGCCGGCGGCGCGACGACGCCCCTGGCTGCCCAAGATAAAGGACGCCCGTCGTGACCGACGCATCCACTGAGCTGTTTGCACCCGAACGTCTAACTGACCAGGAGCAGGCCCGGCACAACAACTTGGCCGGGCTAATCGCGGCGGGCGTCGAGCCGTATCCGGCGCGCGTGCACCGCACCCATACCATTGCCCAAGCGCGCGCCCTCTTTGACGCCGGACAACTCGGCGCGGAAGTCGCCGTCACGGGACGGCTCAAGCGTATCCGCATCATGGGCAAGATGAGCTTTGCCGACCTGGAAGACGGCACGGGCATAGTCCAAGTGCTGCTGCGGCGGGACAGTCTGCCTGACGGGTGGTATGACGACATCTGGAAGAAGCTGATCGACCTGGGCGACTTCCTGGGCGTGGCGGGCCAACTGGTCCTTACCAAGACCGGCGAGCTAAGCGTCAATGCCCACGCGGTCCAGTTCCTGAGCAAGACGCTCAAGCCCATGCCCGACAAGTGGCACGGCGTGCGCGATCGCGAGACGCGCTATCGCCGCCGCTATGTGGACCTGATCGCCAACGATGAGGTGCGCGAGCTTTTCCGCACGCGCGCGGCGGTCGTGCGGGCGCTGCGCGACTATCTCGACGGCGAGGACTTCCTGGAGGTGGAGACGCCCATCCTCCAGCCGGTCTATGGCGGCGCGGCGGCCAGACCCTTCATCACGCATCACAATCAACTGCACCAAGACCTCTATCTGCGCATCAGCTTCGAGTTGTATCTGAAGCGCCTGATCGTGGGTGGGTTTGACCGCGTCTATGAGATCGGCCGCGACTTCCGCAACGAGGGGGTGAGCTTCAAGCACAACCCGGAGTTCACGCAGCTCGAGTTTTACGAGGCATACACCGACTATCAAGGCGTCATGCGGCGCACGGAAGAAATGGTCAGCCACGTGGCGCGCCGGGTGTTGGGCGGGACGACCTTTAGCTATCAAGGGCAGACCATTGACCTGACGCCGCCGTGGCGGCGGATTCCGCTGCGCGAGGCCATCTTGGAGGCGGTGGATATTGACTACGCCGCCTATCCGGATGCGGCGTCGCTGGCCCAGGCCATGCGCCGGGTCGGGCACGACCCCGATCCCAACAGCAGTTGGGGCAAGCTGGTGGACAGCCTGATGGCGCGCCATGTGGAGCCGCACCTAATTCAGCCGACTTTCCTGACCGACTATCCGCGCGACGTGTCGCCGCTGGCGAAGGGATCGCCGGAGGATGCGCGCCAGGTGGAGCGCTTCGAGGGCTTTATGGGAGGGATGGAGATCTGCAACGCGTTCAGCGAGATCAACGACCCCATTGACCAGTTGCAGCGCTTTGTGGATGAGAACTACCGCGCCCGGCATGGCGACGAGGAGGCCCATCCCATCGACGCGGACTACATCGAGGCGTTGAGCTATGGGATGCCGCCCACCGGTGGGTTTGGCATGGGCATTGACCGGCTGACCATGATCCTCACCGACAACGATACCATCCGCGAGGTGATCCTCTTCCCGCACTTGCGCTCGGTCAAGGACGAAGGCGCGACAGGCGACCCGGCTGAGACCGACGCCGCAGGCTAGGGTGCACGATGGGGGCCGCAGCTTGGCGTCGCGCCCTGGGGACATCCGGCCGCGCCGCCGCGGTGGGCGTGATCGGCGGGCTGTGGCTGTGGACGGCGACCGCCGCCTGGCCGGATACCCCCGATGGCGTGCTGCACTTGCAGCGTGCCCGCGCCCTGGCGGAGGCTTGGCGGCTGGGCGTGTGGTATCCCCGCTGGTTTCCCGACTTTGCCTTTGGGTATGGACACCCCATTCTCCACTACTATGCGCCGGGGATGTATGTCGCGCCGGCCGCGTTCCAGGTGGCCGGGCTGGAGGTAGTCGCGGCCATGCGGCTGTGGCTGGCGCTGGCCTACGGCCTGTCGGCGACGCTCCTCATGCTGGCGTTCCCGCCGTCGTTCCATCCGGCTGCGACGGTGTGCGCCGGGCTGTTCTATCTGGCCTTTCCCTATCGCCTCTATGACCTGTTTGTGCGCGGCGCACTGCCCGAGTTCGCCGCGTTTCTGTGGCTGCCCGCGATCCTGGCCGGGATGCTGGCCGTGCTGACGCGGCCGCGCTGGGCCACGGCGGGCGTCGGGCTGGCGCTGGCCTGGGCGGGGCTGGCGCTCACGCACAACTTGAGCGCGCTCATGGCCGCGCTGCTGGCGGTGGCGGGGATACCGCTGGCCGCGCTGGGGCGACCGGCGGGGGTGTCGTATGGCCGGCGGCTGGTCGACGCGACGCTGCGGCTGGGGCTGCCCGGTGTGGGCGGCGCGCTGCTCAACGCCTTTTACCTGATGCCGGTGCTGCTGGAAGCGCACTGGGTGCGCGTCGGCGCGATCGGCCCGGTGCAGGGGTACGCCAATCACTTTACGACCTGGGATAGCCTGTGGCAGATCGGCTGGCGCTATGGCTATCCGCCCGCGGGCGACCCGGTCGTGCCGCTGCCGTTCTATGTGGGGCTGCTTGTGGTGATCGGCGGCGCGCGGCTGGCCGGCGCGGCCGGGCGGCGACCGGCGACCGCCGCAGCGCTGTTGGCCCTGACGGCGGCCATGCTGTTGACGATGGACGTCAGCGCGCCGGTATGG
>CAYJQA010000337.1:0-1739 GCA_964372065.1 uncultured Litorilinea sp. | reverse complement strand
GCGCGGTTTGGGTGATGGACAAGTTCCAATTCCCGTGGCGGTGGCAGACGATGGTCGCCGTGCCCTGCGCGGCGCTGGCGGCGTTGGGCGTGCAATGGGTGGCGGCGACGCGGCCTACCTGGGCTTGGGGCGTGGCGCTGGCCGCGGGGCTGCCGGTCTGCGTCTATGCGTGGCCCGGCGGCATGGCGACGACGACGCCCACGGTGACGACCGCGGCCATGTGGGCGTGGGACGCGGAAACCGGTCAGGTCGGCGCGACGTGGGCGGGCGAGTTCCTGCCCGTGTGGGTGCAAGCGCCGCGCTGGGCCATCGGCCGCGCGCCGGAGACGCCGCCTGCGCTGGCGACGCGCGCGACCCTGACCGGCCTGCCCACGGCGACCGGCTATCTGCGCGGTGACTATGCCATGACCACGGCGCTGACACAGACAGTGACACTCGACCGCTTCTATTTCCCAGCCTGGCGGGTCACCGTGGACGGCGGCGCGGTCGCCACGCGTCCCCACGGCGAGTTGGGGCTGCTGGCGTTCGACCTGCCGCCGGGCGCGCACGCGGTGAGCGTGGACTGGGCGGCGACGCGCGGTGTGTGGCTGGGGCGCGGGCTGACCGGGTTGGGTTGGCTGGGGGTGGCTTGGGCGCTGCGCCGCCGACCGTGGGGGATGGCCGTCTGGACCGGCGCGGCCGTGATCGCTCTGACGGGCATGGCCGGGCTGACCACGCGCCTGGTCGTCCCGCCGCCGATTGGGGCCGACTATGGGAGCGTGCGTCTGGCGGCCGCGCTGACGACGCCGGGCGAGGTTGACCTGTTCTGGACGGTGCGGGATGCGCCGCCTGATTTGGTCGCGTTTGTGCATGTGGTGGGGCCGGACGGTTCGGTCGTGGCGCAGTGGGATGAGCCGTTGGGCGGCGTCTATCGCCCACCCGCGACCCTGCTGCCGGGCATGGCGCTGCGGCAGCGGGTGTTCGTCCCTCTGGCGCGCGAACTGCCGCCGGGCGAGTACCCGGTGTGGGTAGGTCTCTATGCGGCGGGACAAGCGGACGCGCCGCTGATCCCTGCGGGCGCGGACGGGCCGCGTGTCCCTGCCGGTGGAATGACCATCCGCCGATGAGCGCCTTCACGTCGCGCCCGCGCCTGCTCCTGGCGCTGCTGATCCTGGGCCATCTGCTGCTGACGGTGAGCTACAGCGTGTGGAATCCGCTGGGCGAAGCGCCGGATGAGGCCGACCACTGGGCCTTTGTGTATTACCTGGCGGCTGAACGGCGCTTGCCGGAAGGTCCGCGCGTCACGCAGAGCAAGCATCCGCCGCTTTACCACGCGACGGCCGCGGCGGTGGCGTCCTTGGCCGAGCCTGCCAACGACTTCCTGCGCGCCAACCCGGATGGCGGCGTCCTGACCGGACCCACCCGATCGCCCAACTTCTTTATCCATACGACCCTGGAGCGCTGGCCGTGGCAAGGCGGCGTGCTGGCCTTCCACCTGGCGCGGCTGTGGTCGGCGCTGCTTTCGACGCTGGCGGTCGCCGCTGTCTATGGGCTGGCGCGGGCCGCGCTGCCGGGACGGACGGGCGTCGCGCTGCTGGCGACGGGACTGGCGGCGGCGCTGCCGGAGTTCGCCTTTACCGGCGGCGCGGTCAACAACGACGGGGCCGCCGCGCTCTTTGGCACATTGGCGCTGTGGGGCGGGCTGGCCATCTACCGGGGCGGCGGCGACTGGCGCGCGGGCTGGTGGATCGGGCCTGCGC
>CAYJQA010000336.1:2857-6514 GCA_964372065.1 uncultured Litorilinea sp. | reverse complement strand
CGGGTGAGCTGGGGGTAGGTCATCTCGAAGCGGACACCGTTGTCGGCGATCCAGTGGAGATACTGGAAGACGCCGACGTGTTCCGGGTCCGGGAGATCCATGGAGTAGAGCGCCTTCTTCTTTTCCATGACGAGTTCAAGCAGGTAGTTGTAGAGATCCTCTTTGTCCTCGAAGTATTGATAGAAGCTGCCCTTGGCGATGCCGGCGCGGGCGACGATGCGCGAGATCGACACCGCGGCAAAGGGGTGGTCGGCGAATTCAGCGATGGCGACGTCCGTGATGGCGTCGCGTTTGGCTTCGGGCAGGTTGAAGAAGGTCTCTTTGGGCATGACAGCCTCGTCGCGTACCGGCGAAAAGTGACCACATAGTCATATGACTGACCGGTCATGTGACCAACCAGTCATATCGTAGATGCAAAACGTTTGTGTGTCAAGGGGGGAAATGTCCCGATCTGATATGCCGGTTTGGGGACAATGGCGGCGCGGCGGTGGAATCAAGAACAGAACCGGGGCACGCCCTTGTGCCCCGGTTCTGTCAGTGTGCCGATTGGTTTGGCGCTGGGACCTTACCCCGTCTGAGGGAGCAGAGGCCAGCGCCGCGAGCTATGTCGCTTAGTACGTAATGGCTTCCCCGTTGATGGCGAGCAGACGGGCCTGCACGCCCTGCGGTTCGACGCGGATGAAGTACGTGCCCGGCACTAAGTCACCGGCCCAGGTGATAGTGTCGTCGTCATGCACCGAACTGGCGCCGAACCAGTCGCCTTCCTCCGGCTCACCCCAGAGATAGCCATAGCCGTCGAACACCTGGAATGCGCCGCCGTCCACCGGATAGGCCGAAAGACTGATGGTGACGTGGTTGCTCTGTTGCCCTGCGACGCTCCCGACATGGAACGTGACCCACGACGGCTCATTGTCTCGATTGGCCGTCCAAACGCCCGGCGTGAGCGCGGTCTGGTCTGCGTTCGCGGCGACAGGCGCGGTGGGCGTGGACGCCGCCGCAGTGTTTACGTGAAAGTCGTAGCCGTCGTTGGCGGCCACGACCGGCGCAGCCACAGTCGGTGCGGTCACGACGGGTAACGCGGTCGGGGCTAACACAAAGGTGGCCGGGTCGTCGTTGAAAACGTCGATATACTCAATGTCGTGGACCAAGGTCCCGCTGATGGACACGCGCACTTCACGCGCGCCTGCCGGGTCCACACGGACAAAGTAACCGCCCGCAGGCAGCGAGCCTTCCCACAGAGCGTCGTCGAAGTCGGTCTCGGTGCCCATGCCAAACCAGTCTTCCGGATCGGGCGTGCTCCAATAGTTCCAGTCGCCGCCGACAAATACCTCAAACGACGCGCCATGGAGGGGGCGTCCTTCCACGCGGATCGTGACTTCGCTCAACCCCTCGTCTTCCGTATCGCCAACGAGGAAACTGTACCAAAGCGGATGGTTGCCACCGACAGCCGACCAGGTGTTGGCCTGCTGGGCAAAGGCGGCACTCGGCCAGAGGACGCTGAGCATGAGCGTGAGTGCGAGCGTCCAAGCCATGATGGTTCGTTGCTTAGACATCAGTTGAATCTCCTTACCATTGACGTGCGATGTTCACTACAAACCTGGGGCGTCCCAGGCTGTAATGCGATGCAGGTATCCCAACTCACGATCCGTTGGGAGCCGCAGAGATGGACACTTGCGGCAGAAAGCGACAAGCGACGCTGACTTCCCACGGCCGGCCGCGCCGCGGAACCGGTGCAGAATGTGCCGAGGTCTCTGCGGGATTGGCGTGAACTGTGTGGTACCTGTCACGGCCGGGATCCCTCTGCACATTTACACACGATTGACTACCATTACGTCTGTATAGATGCACAAGTTTCAGGATTTTTCGCATTGCGTAGCTAGTCTTGTGCCCCGTTGTATATCCGGGTTCATGCCGGATAGGTGACTTGCCGTATGCGCGCCCGGCGCGGCCGTGCGAGAGGCAGGAGCGCGTGCGGTCAACGCCAATTGAGCAGCAGACGAGTGGCGAGCGTCCCGCTGAAGGCGATCAGGAGCCATTCCGGCACGGTCGCCGTGGCAGCCCAGGGCGCGGTCGCCGCCAGAACGAAGACAAAGATGACGCCGTCGACCAGGAGATCGTAGGCCATTGGATTCAACCGGTGCAGCCGTTCCCACATAATTTTCGTCCTCCCGTGCGCGGTATGGCGGACTGTGTTGCAGTGTTAATTGTGGCGCAGATTCATATCGTGAATATGCACAAGTTGTGAATATCTTGTGAAGTTTGGCGGCGTAGACGGATAGCTCCAGGGCGGCGAATCGCGCGCCGGACGGGCCGCAGAATCGTCCTGCCAAGATCATTGGGCGACCGCGCGCCCCAATCAATCCGCGTCATCGCCGCTTCGTCGCCGGCAAGATAGGGTCATACCTTGTGTTATCGTTCCTGTTACAAGCCTATGATACAAGGACAGTACCGTCAATACGGGAATGTCTCAGTCCTGGGGCATGTTCGTCTGCCGGTCGAACCGGTGTGTTTGTTATAATCGAGGAGGGCTGTGCGCGATGCCGGTCTCTGCAATGCTTTCCATGTTCCTGAATAGATGCAATCTTGGCGAAAGGACCCAACGATGACGCCGATGACCAGCAAGGAACGGGTACTGGCTGCCTTTGAGCATCGTGTGCCCGACCGTGTGCCGCTGTGGTATGGCGCGGCCCCGGAGGTGACACAGACGCTGATGCAGATGTGTGGTGTGGGCGATGAGGAGGCGCTGATGCAGCGCCTGCACATTGACTTTCGCCGCGTGCGCGAAGTGTACTGTGGGCCAGACCTGCCCACGCTGGCCGACGGTAGCCGCCGCTCATTTTGGGGTGTGTGGCGGGCGGGGGCCTATTACGGCCAGCCGATCACGCATCCTCTGGCGGGCGTGGAGACGGTCGAGGAGGTCGATGCTTATGCGTGGCCCTCACCGGACTGGTTCGACTTCTCGCACCTGCGCGACGAGTGTGCGGCGTGGCGTGACTGCGCCATCATCGGCGGCCCGTGGGTGGTGATCTTCACCGACGCCACGGAGCTAGTGGGGATGCAGGAGTTCTTTATCAAGATGCACACCCACCCGGAAGTGATGAAGGCCGTCATCCAGCGGGTAAGCGACTTCAATTATGCGGTGGCCACGCGCTTCTTCGAGACGTGTGGCGACTTGCTGGACATCTTCTTCTTTGGCGATGACCTGGGTACGCAGCAGGACCTCTTTATCTCCCCGCGCATGTGGCATGAGTTCCTGGAGCCCCACTTTGTACGTTTCCTGGAACTGGGGCGGCAGGCCGGTCTCAAGACCATGTTTCACTCGTGCGGGGCAGTGAGCAAGCTGCTGGACCCGTTTGTCGCCCACGGCTTGGATGCGCTCAACCCGATCCAGCGGCGGGCGCGGGGCATGGATTTGGTCGCACTCAAGGCGGCCTACGGCGATCGGCTGACCTTTCATGGCGCGATCGACCATCAGCAAGTGCTGCCCTTTGGCGCGACGGCGGATGTGCGCCGCGAGGTGCGCGACGTGATCGACATCCTCGCTCCCGGCGGCGGTTACTGTCTGGCCGCCAGTCACGATCTGCTGCTGGCCGAGTTCCCGCCGGAAAACATCCTCGCCATGTACGACGAGGCGTATACGTACGGCCGCTATTGAGG
>CAYJQA010000336.1:0-2847 GCA_964372065.1 uncultured Litorilinea sp. | reverse complement strand
GCGTTGGACGCCGCCGGTGACAGTCAGGTCCGCCCAGTGGCTGTCACCGCGGCGTCGGGCCGGTGCGTATGCCGGGCGGCATCGGACCCGGTCGCGCCAGGCGTTTGACAAAGTGATCGGGACCCTCTACCATACTGCGCGTCCCACAAAACTGCCATCGCTACCACCGCAGCCAGCCGTCTCCCCGCCACAGGGAGGTTAGTGCTGCCATTACGATTCCCATTCGTTCACCCACGGAAGGAGAGGCGAAGGTATGGCGCAGTTGACTCCTGCCCAGGTCGCGCAGTTTGCGGAGCAAGGATACTTGGTGGTCGAGGGCCTGTTCGACCCGCCGGCCGATTTGGACCCCATTATCGAGGAATACAAGGGCGTGTTGGACCGCTTGGCGCAAGATCTGTTGGCGCGCGGGGAGATCACGTCGCTGTATGCGGACCTGCCCTTTGGGGACCGGCTGATTCGCATCTATCAGGAGAGCGGCAAGGTGCATGCCCAGTACTTCGACTTCTCGCTGCCGCAAGGCGGTGTGTGCGCAGATACGCCCATGTGGGTGGGGCCGGCCGTGTTCGCCGCGCTGACCAATCCGCGCCTGTTGGATGCGGTGGAGTCCATCGTCGGCCCCGAAATCTACTCCAACCCGGTGCAGCACGTGCGCATTAAGCCGCCGGAGCAGGTGACGCCGCGTGACGCCAACGGGAATCTGCAACTGGGCGCGACGCCGTGGCATCAGGACAATGGGGTGGTGCTGCCGGAGGCCGACGACACCGATATGCTGACGGTCTGGTTCCCGTTGCTGGATGCGCCGGTGGAGGCGGGGCCACTGCAGGTGATCCCCTACAGCCATACGGACGGGCTGCGTACCCATTGTCCGGGTGGGGTGGGCGGTCTGGCGATTCCGGCGCAACTGCTGGAGATGCAGGCGGCGCTGCCCATGCCGCTCAAGCGCGGGGATGTGCTCTTCTTGCACAAGCGCACCTGTCACGCATCGCTCTCCAATGTGAGCGACAACATCCGCTGGAGCTTTGATCTGCGCTATAACCCCATCGGTCAGGCGACGGGGCGGGGCGCGTTTCCTGGCTTTGTGGCGCGCAGCCGCGCCCATCCGGAGCAGGAGTTGCACGACGCCGCGGCGTGGGCGGAGATGTGGCACGCGACGCGGCAGCGCTTGGCCGCGGAAAACTACAGCCAGCCCTTCAACCGTTGGGATGGGAAGGCGCTTGTGTGCGCGTAGGCGCGGCCGGGTGACGCGTCCGACGGTCGCGTAAGCAAAGCCGTTGAGGTCGGCCCCCGCCGCGGGCGTATTGCGGTAGCGGCGGGGGCGTAACGAATGTAGCGTGCGCGGCAGGCCGGGCAATTTGACTCGGATCGCGGTCTGTGCTATATTTCTTCAGTACGGGAAATTGACGCGGGGTGGAGCAGAGGTAGCTCGTTGGGCTCATAACCCAAAGGTCGTAGGTTCGAATCCTACCCCCGCAACTAAACAGCCGCCGAGCCTATGGGCACGGCGGCTTGTGTATGGCGACGTAGCTCAGGCGGTTAGAGCGAGGGCTTCATAATCCCTAGGTCGGTGGTTCAAGTCCACCCGTCGCCACTCAACCACTATATGCAGTAGCCAGTCGGCAGGTGTGGCCCATATCTTGTGCGTCCGTCCTCTCCACGAAAGGACGGATTTTTTCATGCAGCGAGGGACTCACTTATTTTCGACTGCGCTCGACCTCTTTTTCTTGGACTGTGAGGCCCGTCGTCTCACCGACGCGACCCTCTCATTCTACCGCGTCAAACTCTCCCTTTTTATTCGTTGGTGCGAGGCGGAGGGGCTGGAAACTATCCAGGACCTCACCGCCCACCACATCCGCCGCTATTTGGTTCATCTTCACCGTCGCCAACTCTCCAGCCAGTACCAGCATGACCTGGCGCGCGCGATTCGCGCCTTTCTCAACTACTGCGTGCGTGACGAACTCCTCGAGAAGTCGCCCTTCGCCAAGGTGCAAATGCCCAGACTCGAGAAGAAGATCCTCGAGGCCTTTTCGCCTGAAGAGGTCCGGCTCATTCTCAAGAGTTGTGCCACCGAACGCGACCGCGCCCTCTGTCTGTTTCTGCTGGACACAGGCATACGGGCCAGTGAGTTGGTGGCCCTCAACGTGGAGGATGTGGACCTCAAGACCGGGATGGTGACGGTACGGCTGGGCAAGGGACAAAAGGGCCGCACAACTTACGCCGGTGCCCGCACTCGGAAGCAACTCCGGCGCTACTTTGGCGAGCGTGGCACCCTCAAAGGGCGCGAGCCGGTATTCGTAACTGAGCGGGCCAGCAGACGCATGACCCTCTCCGGTCTGATTCAACTCATGGGGCGATTGCAAGAACGCTCTGGGGTAACGATCTGCACCTGCCACACCTTCCGGCGCACCTTTGCCTTGAGTTGCCTGCGCAACGGGATGAACATCTACGTCTTGGCCCGCCTGATGGGGCATGCCGACATCACGATTCTGCGCCAGTATTTGCCCTTGGTTGAGGACGATCTCCAGGACGCTCATGCCCGCTTCGGTGCCGTGGATAATCTGTTTGGCTAGCCCGGAACTTGATTCAAGAGACGGGTGATTTCATCAAGTTCCAAGTCTGCCAGGCTGGGTGGCTCCTCAAACGGAGCCATCTCTGCCTGCCGGACGGCCTGGGCGACCCGGCGGTCATCCTGGTTGCCATAGATCTGCAACGTCACCGTAACATCGGCATGTCCGAGGGCTTGGGCGACGATTTGGGCATTAACACCTTGATCCAGCCACGCCTGCGCCGCCCGATGGCGAAAAGCGTGCAGGTTATGGCGGCCGGTGATGCCGGTCTTGTCCGCCAGCC
>CAYJQA010000335.1:0-6530 GCA_964372065.1 uncultured Litorilinea sp. | reverse complement strand
GACCAACAAGTGTTGCAGCCTGGAGAGCGTCCACGATGCGCGCGCCGTCGCCGACAAGCTGGGCATCCCCTTCTATCTGATCAACGTGGAGCAGACCTTCAAGGCTAAGGTGGTGGACTTCTTCGTCGACGGCTATCGCGCCGGCGAGACGCCCAACCCGTGCCTGGCCTGCAACCGGCACATTCGCTTCGACTATCTGCTCAACTATGCCCGGCGGCTGGGTGCGGACTATCTCGCGACGGGCCACTATGCCCGGCTGCGGCGCTTGCCCGACGGCACAACCCATCTGCTCAAGGCCGTGGACGAGCACAAGGACCAGAGCTACGTGCTGAGCGTCATGGGGCAGGCCGAGCTGCGCGACGTGCTCTTTCCCGTGGGCGACTTCCCGAAGGCAGCCGTGCGCGCGATGGCGGCGAGCCGCGGGCTGCCCGTGGCGTCCAAGCACGACTCCATGGACCTGTGCTTTGTGGCGGATGACGACTATCGGCGCTTCTTGCAGGATTGGGCCGCCGACGCGCTGCGGCCCGGCCCCATCCGCGACCGCCAGGGCCGGCACTGGGGCGAACACCGCGGGCTGCCCAACTACACCATCGGCCAACGCAAGGGGCTGGGCATCGGCGGGGCCGGTGAGCCGCTGTTTGTGGTGGAGATGGACCATGCCGCCAATACGCTGGTGGTGGGGACCGCGGCGGAACTGGGGCGCGACCGGCTTACGGCGCGCGACGTGAGTTGGACGCTGGATGCGCCCGTCGCCGCGGGGACCGCGGTCCAATGCAAGATTCGCTATCGCGCCCGGCCCGCAGCCTGCACGCTGCATCCGCTGGACGCGACCACAGTTGAGGTGCGCTTTGACGAGCCGTTGGCCGGGGTGACGCCGGGACAGGGCGCGATCTTCTATGACGGCGACCTCTGCCTGGGCGGCGGGATCATCGCGGGATGATTGGCTTGCTGCCCCCGGCGCTGCTGCTGGGCATCCTGCTGAGCGCGGCTTATGCGGCGCTGCTCCATCTGTGGAAGGGGCACGGGCTGCGCGATCTGCTGCTCTATCAAGTGGCGTCGGCGGGGGGCTTTGCCGTGGGCCAGTTGTTGGGCGCGCTGCTGGAGATTCCGCTGCCGCGCATCGGTCAAGTGCATGTGGTCGAAGCGTCGCTGTTTGCGTGGCTGGCGCTGATCGGGCTGCGCGAGTTGACCATCGCGCGGCGGCCCGCGCCGTGACGCGCCTAGAGTGTCATCACACGCCGGTTTCGCAGTGGGTTAGGAGAAAACGCCCGTGTTGAGCGCGACCATCCGCGATATTGCCATCATCGTCATTGCCGTACAGAGCATTGTCATCGGCATCCTCATCGGCGTGCTGATCTGGCAGATCTGGCGGCTGGTCAAGGTCATCCAGACCGAACTCAAACCCATCATCGAGGACACGCAGGCGACGGTCAACACCGTGCGCGGGACGGCGACCTTTGTCAGCGACACGGTGGTGAACCCCGTCATCCGCACCAACCGCACCCTGGCGCGCTGGGCAGGCATCGCCGGCGCGTTTCGTCGTGACCTGCGTAGCCTCACGCCCAGCCGCAAAGCCGCTAAGCCCGACAAGGGGACCGGCGCAGCGTAGAGAAGAGAGCAGAGAGTCTCACGCAAAGGCGCAAAGAACGCCAAGAAAAGCCGGAAGAAGCAAGAAATCGTAGGTGCGGTTTTCCAACCGCACGGGCGGCCTCGGCGCGCCCAGAGGGCTCCCGAAACCGCCGCTACAAAAGCCGATGTGTCCTTACGTGCTTAGCGCGGGAACCCGGCGTGGGGCACTCGGAATGACAACATGCTTCCCCCTTTTTCTTCTTTGCGCTCTTTGCGGCTTTGCGTGAGATATCTCTTCTGGTTTACCCTACGGCGTCGGTCACGGTCCCGGCGCAGACGTGCATGCACTGGGCCGCGGCGCGGAATTCAGGCGTGAAGTCCGCCCAATCGGTGGTCGTGATCACCGCCTGATCGACCCCGTTCAGCGTCTCCAGCAGGGTGGCGCGGCGCTGCGCGTCCAACTCGCTCATCACGTCGTCCAACAGCAGCACGGGCGCGCTGCCGGTGGCGTCGGTCATGGCCTGCACCTCGGCCAGCTTGAGCGAGAGGGCGGCGCTGCGCTGTTGGCCGCGGCTGCCGAAGGCGCGTAGGTCGCGGCCGTTGGCGAGAAAGCGCAAGTCGTCGCGGTGCGGGCCGACCAGGGTCATGCCCGCGGCCAACTCGCGGCTGCGCCGTGCGGCAAGCTGGGCGGTGAAGATCGCGGCGATCTCGGTCGCGCTCACCTCACCGTCCCAGGGCCAGCGGCGGCTCTCCAACAGATGACCTTCCTGCCAAAGCTCAAACTCAGCCTCGGGCCAGGGGCCGTAGTTGAAGCTGGGCAGGTATTCCACCTGCAAATCTTCGCGGCCGCCGGATAGCTCCGCCTGTTTGGCCTGGGCGACCGGGTGCAGTTGGAGCATGAAGTTGTGGCGCATGGCGGTGACGCGGCTGCCGTGCTGGACCAGCTTTTCATCCCAAAAGCCCAACTGCGCGTCGGTGGCGGCTGCGCCGGGCCGCGCGCCCTGGTCGCGCAGGGTCTTGAGTAGGCTGTTGCGCTGCGTCGTCACCTTCTGATAGGCGGCCAGCGCCTGGGTGTAGGCCGGGTCGATCTGGCACAGCGCGATGTCCAGATAGCGCCGGCGCTCGCCGGGGCCGCCGTCGACCAGCTTGATGTCTTCCGGCAAAAACAGCACGGCGCGCAGCATGCCGATGAGGTCCAGGCTGCGCTTGCCGACACCGTTGACGCGCACCTGCTTGGTGAAGTTCAGCCCATCCCCGCGCGGGGTCAGCAAGATCTCCAGTTCCAGCGGACGGCTGCGCCCCTCGGCGTTGTCGTGGACCGTGGCGGCCACGCGGCAGTAGGGGATCGGCTCCTGGGTCGCCTGCCAGTCCACGACTTCGCGCTCGGTCTGCGCGTGGACCGGCTTGCTGGTCGCCAGGAAATAGATCGCCTCCAATAGACTGGTCTTGCCCTGGGCGTTGCTGCCCTGAAAGAGGGTCAGCCGCCGGTCGAAGTCCAACTCCAGGCGGCGGTAGTTGCGGAAGTGAGTCAGCGAGAGATGGGTGAGGAGCATGAGCGCAGGGCCTAGCGGCGCGTCAGTTCGGCCATGAGGATGTCGATCTCGGCGTCGGGGTTGGCGCCGGTCTTCATGGCAAAGTCGGCGGTCAGGAGCCGGTCCAGGATCGCGGTTAGGTCGTCGAACGAATAGCCGGCGGCTTGTTGCATGGCCTTCTTCACAGGGTAGGGCTTTTCGCCCACGATCTTGGCGACGTCATATTCGCTGGCCTGGCCGCGGCCACCCGCTTGCGTCATGGCGTCCTTGACCTTGACCATCAGCCGGTATTGGCGGGCGACCATGGTCAGGATGCCGAAAGGGTTGGCGTCGCCTTTACGCATACTCTGGAGCGAGCGCATGGCGTCGCGGCCGTTGCGCTGGCTGAGCGCGTCGGTGAGCGCCCAGATCATGGCCTCGCTGGCGTCGCTGACCAGCAGGTCGACGTCGGCCGCGCTGATGGGTCGTCCCGCCGCATAAGTCGCCAGCTTTTCCAACTCATTGTCCAACTGGCGCAGGTTGGACCCCACGTAGGTCGCCAGCAGTTGCACGGCGCGTCCGTCGATGGGGATGTTGCGCTCCTGGGCGCGGCGCTGAATCCAGGCGGGCACGGTGCGGGCGTCGGGCGTTGCCAGCGTTGCCAGCGTGACCTGCTTGCTCTCAATCAGTTCATGCAGACCGGGCGCGTGCCGTTCGCCGATGCTGAAACCGCGCCACAGTCCACGGCGCTTGTCGGGCGTCTCGTCCACGAGCACCAGGTCGTTGAGCGCGCCCGCGTCGGCCAGCCCCGTGAGCAGTGTCATAGCTTCCTGAAAGGCCGCGCTCTCCGTGCTCTTGCTCTGACCCATGCGCCGGTCCAAATGCGTCAGATAGCCGCGCACGATGACCAGCCGCCGCGGGGCGAGGAAGGCCATCATGCTCGCCTGGCCCAACAGGTCGCCGGCGTTGGTCTGGGGGCCGTCGAGTTCGGTGATGTTCAGTCCCGCCAACTCCGGGTCGCCCAGATCGGCTTTGAGCGCAGCCAGCCGTTCGCCGGTCAGATATTCGTCGCAGTCAAGCAGGAGATAGACCATAGTGGTGACACATGCCGCCTACCCGGAAACCGCGATTGATTCAACGCTGTCACCCCGAACGGAGTGAGGGGTCTCTCTGGGGCGGTTGCCAAGAGCAAAGGGATTCCTCACTTCGTTCGGAATGACAGATGCGTCGCGGCCTGCCGGTAGGCGCATCGACCTCACGCATTATTCAAAGACCACGCGGTGGGCGACGAGCGCACCGGCCCGGATCGGGCGAATCTCCGCGACCCAGCGGTCGGCGACCGCAGCCGTCGTCGTATAGGCTTGCAGTCGCAGCCCCACGGGGCGCGCCGCCGCCAGCGCGGCCACGACCAAGAGGAGCGCCGCGCCAAACTTGTCGAACCAGGGTCGCCGTCCGGCCAACCCCAACCACGCCGCCAGCGTCGCCAGCACCGCGCTGGTCGCCAGGTTCGTGCCGCAGTTAGGGTGGATCGCGAGATGCTCCTCACCGGCCTGCAAGCGCAGCAGCGCATCGCCCACGGCGCGGCGCAGCAGCGACTCGCTCACATCGCCGTAGATGGTGAAGCCCAGCGGGTCGCTCACTCCGGCGAAGGAACGGTGCGGAAACTGCGCCGCCAGCATATGCAGCGTGGCGTGCTCGATGGCATGGTGTTGGCGCGTGCGCTGCACCAGCAGGCGCGTCAGTCCGATCAGCGGCGGCATGGGCGCGTTAGCGTCCCAACAACTGGTTGGCCCGCGCCGCCACGTTCTCCGGCGTCAGCCCAAATTCCTTGTAGATGCGCTGATAGGGCGCACTTGCGCCGAAGTGGTCAATGCCGATCACTGCGCCGCGGGCCGGGTCATTGCCGGCCCAGCGCTCCCACCCAAAGGGCGACGCAGCCTCGACCGCCAGCTTGGGCACGCCGGGGGGCAGCACCGTGTCCATGTATCCCGCGCCCTGCTTGGCGAACAGCTCCCAGGAAGCCAGGCTCACCACGCGCACGCCGACGCCTGCGGCGGCCAGCGTCTTGGCCGCGCTGTAGGCGATCTCCACCTCGCTGCCGGTGGCGATGAGCACGATCTCCAGCCCGTTGGCTGCCTGCTCAAAGAGTACATAGCCGCCGCGCAGGACGCCGTCGGCCGCGCCCAGCCCTTCGGCGGCGCGGTCGGGCGTCGTCAGGTTCTGGCGCGTGAGCGCGATGACCGTCGGCCCGCTGGTGTTCTTGAGCGCCGCTGCCCAGGCATAGGCCGTCTCGTTGGCGTCGCCGGGGCGGATCACCGTCATGTTGGGAATGGCGCGCAGCGCCGCGATCTGCTCGATAGGCTGGTGCGTGGGGCCGTCTTCGCCCAGGCCGATGCTGTCGTGGGTCATGACATAGATCACGCGGATGCCCATGAGCGCGGCCAGGCGCATACTGGGCCGCATGTAGTCGGTGAAGACCAGGAAGGTCGCGCCGTGGGGGATGATGCCGCCGTGCAGCGCCATGCCGTTGAGCATACCGCCCATGCCGTGCTCGCGCACGCCAAAGTGGATGTTGTTGCCGCCGTACGCGCCCGCCGCGATAAAGGGCGATCCGTCGATGGTGCTCTTGTTGCTGGCGGCCAGGTCGGCGCTGCCGCCGACCAAGTTGGGGATCACCTTGGACAGCGCGTTGATGACCACACCGCCCGCGTTGCGCGTCGCCACGGCCTTGCCCGGCGGGAAGACGGGCAGCGCGGCTTCCCAGCCCTCCGGCAACTCGCCCGCCATCACGCGGCGCAGTTCGGCGGCCTCGGCGGGGTACTCCTGGCTGTAGGCTTCCAGTTGGTCGCCGTATGCCGCTTCCCAGGTTTTGCCGCGGGCCACGGCTTGACCGAAGAAGGCGGCCACGTCGTCGGGGACGTAGAAGCGTGGCTCGACGGGCCAGCCTAACGCCTGCTTGGTCGCGGCCAACTCGTCGTCGCCCAGCGGCTCACCGTGCGCGGCGGAGGTGCCGGCCTTCTTGGGACTGCCATAGCCGATGGTGGTGCGGCAGCCGATAATGCTCGGCCGCGGGTCGGCTTGGGCCGCGGCGATGGCCTGCGCCACGGCGTCGACGTCCAAGCCGTCCACCTTCTGCACGTGCCAGCCGTAGGCGTCGAAGCGCTTGGCCCAATCCTCGCTATAGGCGATGTCGGTCTTGCCGTCGATGGTGATGTGATTGTCGTCGTAGAGGTAGATGATGCGGCCCAGACGCAGATGGCCGGCCAGGCTGGCGGACTCGCTGCTGATGCCTTCCATGAGGCAGCCGTCGCCGGCGATGCCATAGATGAAGTGGTCGATGATCGTATGGCCGGGGCGGTTGTAGCGGGCGGCCAACCATTCGGCGGCGAGCGCCATGCCTACGCCGTTGGCGAACCCTTCAAGCAACAGCAGGTCCGGACACGCGTAGCG
>CAYJQA010000334.1:536-6556 GCA_964372065.1 uncultured Litorilinea sp. | reverse complement strand
CGTCGATGCGGCCCCACTCGGCGACCGCGGCGTACACCGCGGCTTGCACGTCGGCGCGGTTACGCACATCGCCCACCCAGGGCAGCACGCGGTCGCCCGCGTCCCATTCCCGCAGACACAGGGCGAGGTTGACGGCGTTGTTGTCAAAGGCGAGGACGGACATGCCCTCGGCCAAATAGCGGGCGACGATAGCCTTGCACAGCCCGCGGGCCGCGCCGGTCGCGAAGGCGATCTTGCCGGAAAGTGAGGCGCTCATGGGTCGCTCCTTGGTGCAGGGAATGTATCTTGCTTTGGTGTGTACTCGCCGGGCGCTGGGGGTGTCAAAGGGAGAACAGAAGGGGGAGCAGTCGCTAACCCCAAGGAGCGCAAAGGGCACAAAGAAGAGCTAAGAAAGAAAAAAAACCGGTCGGGAGGCGCACAAGATCCCGCGCTACAAACGCGGAAGTGGTGCTACACTGGTACCGGGAGCAGCCAGCGTGTCTGCTCGTCCAGGGCTTGTTCACTGAGGCCCCCTGCCCTACCTAGTCGCCCGGATCCATCGTCTGCGGCTGCTCTCTTTGTAGAGAAAGCGAGACGACCATGTACATTTTCCCTTCCCATTCGACATTTATGGGCAGAGCATTGCTCTGCGCGCTTCTCGTTGGTAGCCTGCTTGCGGCGCCGGTGACCACGGCAGCCCCGCTACCCGACGATGCGACGCCCGCCGCGACCGACGCCGTGACCTTGCCCGTGCCGTTGCGCGACATCGCGGCCGTCAGCGCCGGCGGCCATCACACGTGTGCGCTGACCACTGCCGGCGGCGTCAAGTGCTGGGGCTATAACGACAACGGCCAGCTGGGCAACGGCTCCCACGATTGGAGCACCACACCGGTGGACGTGTCCGGTCTCGCCGCGGGGGTAGTCGCGGTGACCGCCGGAGGCTTTCACACGTGTGTGCTGACCACCGGCGGCGGCGTCAAGTGCTGGGGCTTCAACGAAGACGGCGAACTGGGCAACGACTCCTATGCCTGGAGCAGCACACCGGTGGATGTATATGGTCTCACGTCGGGGGTGGTCGCGATGAGCGCCGGCGGCTGGCACACCTGTGCGCTGACCACGGGCGGCGGTGTCAAGTGTTGGGGCGACAACAGCGTGGGCCAACTCGGCAATCATTCCACCACCGGCAGTGCCATCCCCGTCAACGTTACCGGGTTGACCGCGAATGTGGTCGCGGTGAGCGCCGGTGATTTTAACACGACCTGCGCGTTGATCACCGGCGGTGGCGTCAAGTGCTGGGGCTACAACAGTGTGGGCCAACTGGGCGACGGTTCCACCGTAGAGTACAGCACCTCGCCGGTGGATGTCGCGGACCTGACCAACGCGGTCGCAGTGAGCGTGGGCGGCAGCCATACCTGCGCGCTGACGGCGACCGGCGGCGTCAAGTGCTGGGGCTACAACGCAGAGGGCCAGTTGGGCGACGGCTCCTTTGCGACGACCGGCGCGGTGGTGAACGTGATTGGCCTCACCTCGGGTGTAGCCGCGGTGAGCGCCGGCGGCTGGCACACCAGTGCGCTGACCACCGGCGGCAGCGTCAAGTGTTGGGGACGGAATAAAAACGGCCAAATCGGTGACGGTGACAACCTCAATCACGAAGTCCCTAGAGATGTTATCGATCTGGCCGGCGGTATGAGCGCGATCGCGGCAGGGCTCGACCACACGTGTGCGCTGACCACTGGCGGCGGCGTCAACTGTTGGGGTTCCAACGCCAGCGCCCAACTGGGCGATACGACCATGGTCGACCGCAGTCTGGCGGGTGATGTGGTGAGCCTGGCCACGTGCTATACGCTCGGCCGCACCCATACGGGCAGCGGCAGCGACCCAACGACCCTGCCCGCCAACACGCCCGGCTGCCCACCCGGCCACTATCTTCCCGGCGCGACGATCGTCGTCGCAGCCTGGCCCAATGCGAACCGCTACGTGCAGAGTTGGAGTGGTACTGCCAACAACGGCCTGCGCGACGTCGTCAACGACCTGCGTATGCCTGCGGCGGATACGACTGTCGGCGTGACCTACGGTGTCTGTCGCGCCCTCACCTGCACCTGCACGGGGACCGGCGATGCGCCACTGGCGCTGCCTGCGCAGTCGCCCGGCTGTGCGAGCGGCAAGTATGCCGCGGGTGAACGGATCACGCTGGTCGCCGCGCCGGGCGCGAACCAGCGCGTCCAGTCCTGGAGTCACGCCGACCAAACACCTGCGGCCGGGGTGCTGGTCAACACGCTCGCCATGCCCGACGCCGACACGACGGTCACCGCCGCGTATGAGGCCTGCTTCCAGTTGACTGCGACCACCAGCGGTCAGGGCGACCCCATCGCGGCCAGCCCGGTGGCCTCTGACGGCTGCGCGCCGGGCATGTATGTCGCGGGCCAGTCCATTGTGCTCAGCGCTGCGCCTGCCGCGGGGTGGGCGATCGCGGGGTGGAGCGGCACGGCCAACGACACGGCGACGACCGGCACCAACACCGTCACCATGCCCGCCGCGGCCAAGACCGTGGGCATCGCCTACACCGAAACGGCCACCCCCGGCTTGTTCCTGCCCAGCCTGGGCAAATAGCGCCATGGAAAAGGAGAGCGGCAACGTCGCTTGACATTGCCGCTCTACCGTCTGCGCTCTACGATTGTCTGACTCCGGCTAGCTCATCCCGTGCCACTCGCACCTCTACGGCGTAATGCGGGATGACGCAGGCTTCCTCACTTACTTGAACATCGCCATGATCGCGCTGATGACCATGTTAAGCGTGTCGGCAGGCGTCTCGCCCGCGGGGATGAGATAGCCGCCCTGCTTGGTGTGCTGGTAGAAGGAGATCAGCCCATTCACGTCGTCCTCTTTGATCAGCCAGGCGCGGTGACAGCCACCACAGGCCGTGGCAGCAGGGCCGGTGATATACGCCGGCACCTCGCCGATCCTGCGGTCCCAGCCGGTGATGGGATCGGACGGCGAGAGCAAGCCGGGCAGCGACTTGGACTGATCCGGCACATCGTTGGTGCCTTCATAGTGGCAGGAGGCACAGTTCGTCGTGCCGTGCGTGGGATACGGGAAGTTGATGTGGTGCTCGTAGTGCATGGCCTGCACCGGGTCGGCAAAGTCAATGTCGCCGATGTCGAAAGCCTGGAACGCATGGATCGCATGTATAATCGAGTCGAGCGCCCGCGACTGCATCTCCAGATGTGAACCGCCGCTCTTCGTGATGTGACACATCCGGCAGACGACGATACTGCCACCGTAGCTTGGTGAATGGAAGGTGGTGCCCAGCGCCTCATGGCAGCTGTTGCAGCCATCCGTCACCTTAGCGATGGGGGGGTAGAAGTCGTCGGCAAAGGCGTTGGCGACCAGGTCAAAGGTGCGTGACGTCGCGTTGATTGCCAGCGTGACCTCTTCCTCGACGGCCAGCTCCGGCATGACGCCGATCTCCACGCGTTTGACCGTGCCGGCCGCGATCAGGTCGGTCCACGACGACAGATCGGCCGTCACTTCCCAAGCGCCGCCTTCGGCCTTTACGGTGGTGAAGCGCGGATGCTCCTCGCCAACACCATACTCCAGCGCCCGCTGGTCGTCCCCGTCAATCTTCCCATCGGCATTGTCGTCGAACAGCCGCTCGTGCGCGCCGATGATGAAGTCCTTGGTGTCATAGCCGTACAGCCCGACCATCACGGTGGGGACGATGTCCGCCACATCCAGGCCCTCGAGATCGGGCGACTCTGCGGCGCTGAAGCCGACGGTGAGGGTGCTGCCCTCGAAGGCCGCGCTGTCAATGGTGACGGAGATGGCGTCGGAATACTTCAGCCCGTCCGCGGTGAAGATCACCTTGTTATAGCCGCTGTGAATCTCGCGGAACGTGCCGCCGTCCTCGCCCTCAGCATGGCAAGCGGTGCAGTCCTCCGTCGCCAGGTCCATGTCCTCATGGATCCGTTCGGGGATGATGGTCTGCAGGGCGGGGGCGGGCGTCTCCAGTCCCTCGACAGCGTTCACGGGATGGCAGCTCTTGCAGACCGCACCGCGGAAATTGGCATCCGCCAGGACGGCGTCCAGTTTGCCTTCGTGGCAGGTGACGCAGTTGGCCATGGACTGCGGATACGGGAACTCCATGGCATGCGACATATGCACGTCGTTCATCAGCGACGGGTTATAGGCGTACTGCTCTGCCTGCTCAGGCGTCAATTCAGCTTCGCCGGCAAGGAACGCGGCGGCCAGCGGCGGATCGCTGACCAGCAACTGCCACTCGACATGCTCGCCTTCGTTATTATCCAGGTGGCAAGCCTTGCAGGTGTAGAAGTCGGTGGCGGGATCCTGATTGACCTGGGCATAGATGTAACCATGTTTCAGGTAGGGATCCGTGTGGCATTTCACGCAGCCGGCATCGTTGGCGGGCGAAACGTAGTCGACGCCCGCGCCCGTTTCCAATACCGCAGCAAACGGGTACTTGGTCTGGTAGACACGCGCCGGTAGCCTACCGAGATCCTCATCCCGGCCGTAGACCACGACGAGGCCGTCCACGGCACTGAAGTCGGGGCTTTCCTCCACCGTGCTCGTGATGCCGCCGGCCCCATCATAGGCGACCGTCCCCATGAGGGAAAACCGTTCGGCAGCCGGCTCGAACTGGAACTTGCCCTCGGCATACGGCACAAAATAGATGCTCAGTGCGCTTGCTTTTGTACCGTCAAACGGCGCGCCCTCCTTGGTCATCTGGAACGTTACCGTGCTCGTACCCGGCGCAGTAAACGCGTACGCCAGATCGGTAACTTGGATGACGCCATCCTGATACAACTCATCATAGGATGCCTGATGCTTGGCGCCGGCATCCCCATGACACGTCGCACAGGATTCAGGCGGGACCTCATCGCCGGCAGCGAGCGCGACCGGGGCGGCCTCGACAGCTTCGGCCTGGCCGGCCATCACGGCCATCACGGCGATCGCCAGGAGGAGAACTGCGATGAGGGAGACTTTTACGACAATTTCTTTCTGCATGAGACTTCCTCCTTACTTCGTTGTGCGTGAGGAATACAGCTAGGGCAATCGTGCGGCAGCTTGCGGTCTGTGTCACTTGGGGCAGGGAGCCCACGAACAACAAACAAGTCAAAACAAAGGCAACACCCACTGGCTGGCGATCAGTATATGTTGCCCCTGTTCTCCACTTGTTGCCGTCGTGTGGCCCTCGTATCCACGCGAGCAGGACGCCGCTTGGCATAGCAATGCGGGCGTTTCTGGATCGTTTAGGGGAGCGTTTCACATGCTTACGGGTCAACCCAGGGCAGGGAACCTCAACTAGAGGAATGCGCCGGACTTTCGGGCGGCCCCGTGAACTCCGTTCAGCGTGCCTTGGCGTGAGGTATCTCCTTCTCCGCGCGCGATGTGGTACAGTTGTGACCGGAGACACCCTTTCAGCGAACACGAGGACGCTATGCAATTCGATGCGTTGACCCTGGCCGCGGTGACCCATGAGCTGCGGGAGACCCTGCTGGGGGGCCGCGTGCAGCAGGCCGTGCTGCCCGACGCCAACAGCGTGGGGCTGGAGGTCTATGCCCAGCGCCAACGGCGCTATCTGTTGCTGTCGGCGGAACCGGGCGCGGGCCGCGTCCATCTGGTGACGGGCAAGCTGCGCCGCGGGGTGGAGAAGGAATCGCCGCTGCTGCTCCTGCTGCGCAAGTACGTGCGCGACGCCATCTTGGACGCCGTGACGCAGCCCGACCCCACCGAACGCGTGTTGGAACTCACCTTTGACCACCCCGGTCACGGCGTGACCACACTGGTCGCGGAGCCGATGGGCCGCTTGAGCAACCTATTCCTGCTCAACCCGGCGCGCATGATCCTGGAATGCGTGCATCGTGTGCGGCCGGGCGAGCACGCGCTGCGCGTGCTGCTGCCGGGCCGCCCCTACACGCCGCCCCCGCCCCCGCACCCAAAGGGTTCCCGCCTTTGGGCGCGGCTGCCGCCGCGCGACGATGGCCGGCCCGACTACGCCGACCGGTTGGCCGCGATCACACAGC
>CAYJQA010000334.1:0-526 GCA_964372065.1 uncultured Litorilinea sp. | reverse complement strand
CCAAAGGTTGACTCCCGAACCCGGAACGCTGCCCACAGCAGCCCGGCAAGCTCTGGCGCGCAGTGGCCGAGAGCGTCGCGGGCGTCAGTCCCAGCCTGGCCCGCGAGATCGCGTGGGCCGCGACGGGCGACGCCGACGCGCCCGCCCAGGCCGCGACCGTCCCCGGCTTGCGGCAGGCGTTACAGGTAGTATGGTCGCCGGTGAACGGCGGCGCGTGGTCGCCCGGCGTGATCCTAGAGGAAGGGCGCGCGGTGGGCTATGCGCCCTATGTGGTGCATTTCCGGCCCGGCTATGTCCCGCGGGCGTCCATCAGCGCGGCCATCGAGGAGGCGACCGCCGGGCCGAGCGTCGCGGCCGGCCCCGGTCGCGATGCCTACGCCGGGCAGCGTAACCAGACCGCGGCGCAGATCGCCCGCGCCCGCCGTCGCGTCGAGCGCCAGACGGCTGCCGCCGCCGGCGACCTGCCCGACCCGGACGCGGCCGCGCGGCTGCGCGTCGAGGCCGAATGGCTGCTGGCCCTGAGCAG
>CAYJQA010000333.1:2411-6567 GCA_964372065.1 uncultured Litorilinea sp. | reverse complement strand
AAAAACCTGGGGGTCCCGGCGCATTGGCGCCCGGCCGGCGGGGCCACGCTGATCAACCCGCCGCTCTACGTCTACACGACGCGCCCGGGCGCGACGGCGTCCGCCTATGCCTATTCGTCGGCGGAGATATTGTCCGGGCCGGAGTTGGGGCCGGTACCCATCACCTATCGTCTGTTCAACCCGGAGGGGCAACCCTCGGTGAGCGTTGCTTCGACGGCAGCGCTCACGGCTTCGGTGCTCGCCGTGAGTCACGAATTCTCGGTGGACGGCGGCGGGACGTGGCGGACGGCGACGCCGTTGACCACGACGCTCACGCCGATTACCGACGATTTGGGCGTCGGTCTCCAGGGTGATTTTCTGTGGGATGCCATCACGGACCAGGCCATCGGCGACAACGCCCGGTTCCGGGTTCAGGTGATCCAGGCCGACGCCAGCGGGCCGGTGCAGCGGGCGACCGCGGCCGCCATCAGCCCGCCCTTCCGCGTGCGCGCCATCACCTGTGTGTGGCCGGAAGACCCGCAAATGCGGGCGCTGCCATCCTTGGCTGCGCCGGGTGGTGAATGGGACATGGCCGTGGACGCCGGCACGGCGATCCGGTTTACCGGCAAGATTGCGGCGGGTACGGGGGCGATCTATTACACCTGGGACTTCGGCGACGGCACGGAGGCGCTCGGCCAGGTGGTAGAGCGGACCTTCACCAACGGCACCTATATTCTGCGCATGGCGGTGACCGGCACACCCTGCCCGCAGACGCGGGAGCGGGCGGCGACTGTGGTGCTCAAGGTGGGCACAGGACAGCCGGACTTGCTCATGCCGCTGCTCACGGTGGCTGTGACCGAGACGACCAGCGCCACAGAGACGGTGGCGGTCGCGGCCGTGGACGCGACGGGCGTGAGGCCGGTTGCGCCGCCGCAAGTGATGGTGTTGCAGGGTGATGTACAGAGCGACAGCAGCGCAGTCTGGCTGCGCTGGGAAGCGCCCGCAGGGCCTGTTGACGGCTATCGCATCTATCGTGGCGGCCGTGACGATGACGCTGCGGGCCTGCTGATCGAGTTGTCCGCGGACGCCACGGCCTATCGCGACGATAGCGCCGGGTGCGATCTGCGCTACTATGTGACGACCGTCGCCGCCGGCGTGGAGTCATTGCCGAGCGCCGCCGTTTACTATGGTCCGACTTGTAAAGGTGATGGTCAATAGCGTTTATGCCGAGGATGGCGCCAGCCACGCGCACTATGGTTGACCGTTTGTTATCCCCAAAGGGTGACTCGTTGTGGCGAGGGCACGCGCTTGCCCGCGTATTGTTGGCGCTGCTGACGGCGGGCCTGTTTGTCGCGCTGACGCATGAGCCGGCCGCGGCGCAGAGCGTGACGCCCGCTACGCCTTGTCTGGACAGCAGCAACCTTACCGAACTGCCCAGCGGCGAGCTACGTAATATCACCAACCAGCCCGTGTTGAGCAGCAACGGCGAGCGCGTGGCGTTTTGGTCTACCAATAACCTGGTCGCCGGCGGCAACAACGACGGCAACATCGAGATCTTCGTCCAAGACACCAACAGGAACCTGATTGTCCAACTGACCGATAGTGTGGGCAGCATCTTGGGCGGCTTTAACCTGGAGCCGTCGATCAACTCGGCAGGTGATCGCATCGCGTTCTTCTCCGACCGCGACCTGGTCGGCACCAATGCCGACGGCAACTTTGAGATCTTCCTGGCGCGGCGGGTTTCGGTCGGGGTCTGGACGCTCATCCAGGTCACGGACACGACCGATAGCGCCAATCTCTTCCCGTCCATCAACGGCGACGGGACGCGCATCGCGTTTGTCTCGGATGACCCGGCCCTGGATACGGTAGACACTTCCCGGCGCAACACCGACCGCAACTTCGAGATCATAATGGCGCAGGTGAGCCGGGCCGGTGTGATGGAGCAGGTCCGCCAGATTACCTCGACGTCCGCCGGTACGACCAACGACGAGCCGTCCATCAGCGCGACGGGGACGCGCATCGCCTACAGCGCCAGCAGCGGGCAAAGCGTGCAGGTGTATGTGTGGGACGCCAGCGCCGGCGCGTCGACCCAACTCACCACGTCGGGCAACAGCGAACAGGTTTCCATCAACGGCGACGGGACGCGCCTGGTCTATGTGGCGACGAATGCCAGCGGGGGGCAATCCCGCGTGGTGCTGCACCGTCTGAGCGTGGATGGCACGGAAAGTAGCTCGCAAGTGATCGTGCCGGCGGCCTCCAGCGCCACCTATCGCAACCCGTCCATCAGCAGCAACGGCGAGCGGGTGGCGTATGTGGCGGAACAAGGCACCGGCGCGAACCGGACGGTCAACGTCTATCTCTATGACGTGAACACCGGGCTGGCGGTCCCCATTTCGACGCTGGGCGGTGGGGCCGGCGAGCAGCCGACCATCAGCAGCGACGGCACGCGCGTCACCTTTGTGGGGACGCGCAGCGTGGGGGGCAGCACCGCAGCGAGTGGGTCGGACATCTACTTAACCGAATGTCCCCAGGCCGACCTGCAACTCACGCTGAACAACCCGCCGCCCGCCACGACGCTGGCCGGGGTCGATGTGAACTACAGCTTGACGGTGCGCAACCTCGGACCTTCGAGCGCCGACAACGTGACGATCCGGTCCGACTTGGCCAGCCTACCCGCGCTGCCGGCCAACGTCACTCGCATCCTGCCCGCCAACTGCGCGGTGCAGGTGAACGAGTTGGTCTGTTCGTTGGGCGACCTGGCGGTGAACGGCGAGGCGTCGGTGACGCTGGGATTTGATGTTCCCGGCAACGCCGAACTGGCAGCGATCGTCAGCCGCTATGCGGTGAGCGGCGACGTGGTGGACCCGCGGTCCTCCAACAACGACACCGGCGAGCTGTCCACGCTCATCATCGAGGAAGCGGCTCTGTCGTTGACGGCGTCCACCAACATGACGCAGGTCTTGGCCGGCTCCAACGAGATCCTGACCTATACCTTGACCGTCCGCAACGCCGGGCCATCACAGGCGCGCGGCACGGTGCTGACCGATACGCTGCCGGCGCAGGTGACGCTAGTCGGCGTGACGCTGGTTTCGGGTGGGGGCACGGGCGCGCAGTGCCCGCAGACTGCCAACAATACGCTGGTGGTCTGTCGCTTGGGCGATCTGGCTGTGGGGTCGACGTCGGTCGTGCGGGTCGGTGTGCGCGCCAAGGCCGCGGCCCCGGCGACGTTGGTCAATGTGGCGCAGGTGGCCTCGCCGACGGACGAACTCGACAAGAGCGACAATGTGGTCTCGACCTCGACCAAGGTGGACCGCGCCGCGGACCTGCGGATCAGCAAGTCCGGCCCGAGCACGGTGGTGGCCGGGACGGAGTTGACCTATACGCTTTTTGTGACCAATACTGGTCCGGCCGACGCGACGGGCGTGACCGTAACCGACCTGCTGCCCACCAATGTGCGCTTTGTGCGCAACGCTACCTCCTCGGGCGGCACTTGTGCGGGCACGAACGCCGATCAAAGCGCCTCGTGTACGGTGAGCGGTTCGCTGGTGCCGAACGCCAGCCGCCGGTTGGTCTTTGTGGCGCGCGTGCTGCCCACGGCCCCGGCGGGCGTGATCAACAACAAGGCGACGGTGGTCTCGCAGCGGCGCGACCCCAACACAAGCAACAACACGTCGAACACGGTGGCAACGACGGTGACGCTGCTGGCCGACTTGGGCGTGCATAAGCGGCTCTCCAGCCCCAGCGATACCAGTAACGTCAACGTCTTTGACGTGATCACATACACGATCCAGATCAGCAACACTGGTCCCAGCCAGGCCTACGCGGTGACGGTCGGGGATGTGTTCACGAGCAGCATTCAAGACATCTCGGAGATCTTCACGCAGACGGGGTCCGTGCGATCGCAGGGGACATACAACCCGGCCACCGGCGTTTGGGATGTGGGCATATTGCCGGTTGGGCAGATCGCGACCCTACAGTTCGGTGTTTCCCTGGGCGCGGCGTTGGGTGGCCAGGTTATCACCAACACGGCTACGGTGAGTGGCGGCCAACCGGAGCCCACGCCCGATTCCAATACGAGCGTTTCCATTGTGAAGGTGACGCCGAATCTGGCCGATCTGAGCGTGGTCAAGACGTCATCGCCGCTGACGGCCACCGCGGGCCTGCAGTTGACCTACAA
>CAYJQA010000333.1:0-2401 GCA_964372065.1 uncultured Litorilinea sp. | reverse complement strand
CACGATCACCGTGCAGAACGCTGGCCCAACGCGGGCGCGCAATGTGGTGGTTACGGATACGCTGCCGGCAAACGTCAACTATGTGAGTTCCAGCGCGCTGCCGCCCAATGGTACGGACATCTGTACGCGGTCGGGCAGCACGGTGGTGTGTAAACGCGGCGGCACATTCGGCGAGTTGCTCGCCAATGGCACGCTGTCCTATCGCATTGTGATTACCCACACCACGGCTGAGGTCATCACCAATACGGTGCGGGTGGGCAGCTCGACGCCGGACATCACGCCGACGAACAACCTCTTTACGCTGCCGGTGACGGTAGAACCCGGCCCGCCGGCGCAACTCACCTTCTTGACGACGTTGCCGCCGTCGGTCACGGCGGGTGATGCGTTTGTGGATGCGCCGGTCGTCGAGGTGCGCGACCAGTTCGACAACCTGGTAACGGCAGGCCCGGGCGCCGCGGACACGATCCGGATCGTGGCGTACAACAACATTGGATGTACCGATCCGACCGGCATCGCGTTTAACAACCGCGACCAGACGGCGACGGACGGTTCGGCCACGTTCACCAACCTGAACTACACCAAGGCGTCGACGATCTATCTACGCGCCGAGGATTCGGATCGAGCGGGCGTCACTTCCACATGCATGGGGCCTGTGGAAGTGACGGCGGGCGCGGCGACGAACTTTGGGTTGGCGGTGGACAACTACCCGGCACAGCCGCTGGTGGCGGGCTTCACGCGGACGCTAACCGTCACGGCGCGCGACGATTTCAGCAACACGGCGATCACCTACTCCGGGTCAAAGACGCTCACGTTTGACGGCGCAAGCAACAGCCCCACCGGAGTCCCGCCGACCGTGAATGGCATCCAGTTTGAGCTAGACACGGAGCTGCCCTTCAGCAGCGGTGTGGCGGCCGCGCCGCTGAAGCTCTATCGCGCCGAGACCTTTACGCTGGTGGCGACCGAGGGACCGATTATTATCGGCAGCCGGGTGCTCACGGTGACGGCGGACGATGCCGCCAATCTGGTCGTCGCGAGCGCGCCGGTATCGGTGACGGCGGGCTTGTATTCGGGTGCGATCACGGTAGAGCGCCGCGACCTCTACGGCAACGTCAACAGCACCCAGCCGTCCGTGCGGGTCGTCATGACCAGCACGTCGGTAGGGGCCTATGGGTTCTTCACGCCGACCGGCACGATCACGTTGACCACCGGTGTGACCATCACCGCGGGCGCGGTGAATGTCCGCTATCGCGACACGCAGGCGGGGCTGCACACGCTGCGCTTTAGCGACTTCGCTAACAGCCTGGCCGCGGACGAAATCGCCATCAGTGTGGGCGCGGCGCAGGCGACGCGACTGCTTTATACGACGCTCCCGCACACGATCACCGCGGGGACGCTGTCGCCGGTCATTACGGTGGCGCGAGAGGATCCCTTTGGTAACCGCAACGATACCGATGACCCGTTGACCGTTGTACTGACCACCACGTCGCCCGGTACGTTGGTGGGTGGGCCGCCGGAGTTCTTCACGAGAACGCTTGGCCTGCCGGTTACCAGCGTCCAGATACTGACGTCTACGGTCGACTTCTATTACCTCGACACTTTGTCGAACACGCACACACTGACCGCGTCGGCCACCGGGCTGACCTCGGCGGTGCAGTCCATCACAGTGACGCCGACGGCCAGCTCGCAACTGGTGATGATCAGCCCGGCGCAAACGGTGACCGCGGGCGTCATCTCGGAGTTGTACACAGTGCAGCGGCAGGACCCGTACGGCAACGCCAACCACAACGAGGCAGACTTGTCGCTGCTCCTGGAAAAGACGTCCGCAAGTGGGGCGTTCTTGCGCCCCGACGAGACCGGGCCGATTCCCTCGGTGGCGATAGTCGACGGCAGCAGCACTGCGAGCTTCTACTACACCGACACGGTGCATGGCGTCTATCAGATCACGGTGAACGACGATAGTGCCGAGCCGCTGGTAGACGCGACGCAGACCGTGACGGTCACGGCCGCGCCGGCTACCCAGTTGATTTATACCGCCGCGCCCGACGCCGCGACCCCGGCTGCATCCGCGCCGGAGCGCGCCGACCCCGCGAAGGGCAAGCCGGCGACCCACCGTCTCGCGCTGGAGGGCCGCGACGACGACGGCGACGGCCGCTGGAACGAGGACGGCCCGGGCGGCGTCGACCTCTCGCGCCACTTCACGTGGCGCGTCGAGGAGCATGTGCCGCTCGCCGGCGGTTGGCCCGCATCGGAGAGCGAGACGCGCGCGGTTCTCGACCTGTTGCTGGCCGACGAGCGCGTCGCGATGGTGTACGAGCTCGGCGATGCGGAGACCGTCGTGAAGAGTCCGGCGTGGGGCGGCGCATGGACGCAGCTCCCGGACCCCGATCTCGCGCTCTACGAC
>CAYJQA010000332.1:0-6576 GCA_964372065.1 uncultured Litorilinea sp. | reverse complement strand
AGGCAGTTGAGCATGCAAAGTTGACCTAACTTCTCGGCATCACCAGACAGTAAACCCGCAGGCTGTACTCACCTATCACCGCGTATGAAACGAGGCACACCATGCACCCCAACGACTATGCGGAGCGGAACCGAGCGGCGTGGAATCAGGTCGCGCCGTTCCACCGGGAACAGAACAAGACGGACCTGCGCGCGGCCTTCCAAGACGCGTCGTTTTCGACGCTGGACGCGGTTGAGCGCGGCGTCTATGACCGCATCGGCGTGGCGGGGAAGCGGGTCGCGCAGTTGTGCTGCAACAACGGCCGCGAACTGATCTCCGTGGCGCGGCTCGGCGCAACGGCGGGCGTAGGCTTCGACATCAGCGATGAGGCCGTCGCGGAGGCCGCGCGGCTGGCGTCGCTGGCGCACGCTAACTGCGAGTTCGTGCGCGCCAACATCTACGCCATCGACCCGGCGCACTATGGCGGCTTTGACCTGGTCTTTACCACCATTGGCGCGCTATGCTGGTTTGACGACCTCGACCGCTTCTTCGGCGTCGTGGCGCGTCTGCTGCGGGCGGGCGGCCACGTGTTCGTCTACGAGGCGCATCCGCTGCTGGACCTGTTCGCGCTTCCCGGCGAGGAGCCTTACGACGCACAAAACGAGCTAAAGATCGCCTACTCGTATTTCAAGGACGACCCGTTTATCAGTACGGATGGACTGGACTATTACGGCAAAACGCAGTACGCAGCCAAGCCTACCTACTCCTTTCCCCACACGGTCGCCGCGACGCTCACGGCCGTTCTGCAGAGCGGGCTGACGCTGCGCGAGTTTCAAGAATATCCGCACGACATCTCGGAGACCTTTCAGTTCTTGGAAAAGCACCGCCTCCTGCCCATGTGCTACACGCTGGTGGCGCAGAAATCGACGGCGGGGATGTGACGGAAAACGACACGGGCAGTTAAAGTGTGGCGGTCAGGCGTTGAGCGCCTGGGGCCGGATGCGGCGGGCGATGTGGAGCGCGTCGTCTTCGACGCGGGCGACGCCGCGGGCGCGGTCGGTCGCGTCCGCGGCGTCGAGCAGGGCGACGGCATGCCGCCAGACGTTCTCGCGCCAACCCGTGATGAGGCGCGAGACGAGCAGCTCGTCCACTGGCCCCAGGAGTTGGTCGAACAAGGCCATGATGGGCATGGCCGGTTCGAGGACCTGGTCTTGCACGGCGTCGATGGTGCGCCCGATGATGGCGTTGACGTGACGGAAGTCGGCGTAGCGGGCGGCGCGGCGCGCCGGGCTGAGGCCGGACCATTCGGCGTCGAGCAGGTCGACCAGAGTGAGGACCAAGTCATAGTTGATGTGGGCGCTGACGCCGAGCAGCAGCCGTTGGAGCGCGGTCGCGTCCGGGTCGCGGGCGGCGTGGTAGGCGATCTGCCAGACCTTGGGGGCCGCGGCAGGGTCGCGCTCATAGGCGTCGAGCGCGACAAAGTAGTAATCGGCGAAGCAGTCCAAGAGACGCCCCACCCAGACCGGATCGGCAAACTCGCCGTCCGTGACCGCGCCCAGCGTGTTGCGCGTCATCAGGCAGTAGCAGGCGAGGAAGACGGCGCGCTGGTCGGCGCAGGCTTCCCAGCGGACGATCTGCGCCGTCATGCGGGTGAGCACGGGTACATCGGAAGCGGCCAAGCGTTGCCTCTTTCTAGGCGCGAACCGGTCTGGATGAGAGCGTGCGGCATATGCACATGCCGCACGGCGGGGCGGGTCCGTCCTCCCCATGCGCAAGCGAAGGGCCGGGTCACGCGGGAGACTCGCCGGTCAGGGCGCGGAGGTAGCGTTCGGCGGAACGGTGGACCGCCGCTTTGCCGTCGCACTGGACCACCCGGTCCCACCACGCGCCGTGCAGACGGTCGAAGGCGTATGGCTCCACCGCGGCGACGATGCGGCGCACCTTGTCGGCGGGCAGCGGGATCAGGTTGGGATAGCTGTACATGAAACTGACATAGCGGCGGTCGGAGACGACGGTCAAGATGTCGCCCACCAGGAGTGCGCCGCGGCCCTCCGCGCCGCCGGGCCAGTGCGCCACCGTGCCCCCGGCAAAGTGACCGCCGCAGCGAATCAAAGTCAGCCCACCGAACAACGGCTTGGTTTCTCCCGTCCAAAACTCGATGGCCGGGTCGGGGCGCATGACGTGCTGCCGGTCGTCGGCGTGGAGGTAGATGGGGGCGTCAAAGGCCCGGCTCCACTCCACCATGCACGAGTAGTAGTGCGGGTGCGAGATGGCGATGGCGGCGATCCCGCCCAAGCCGCGCACCGCGGCAATGGTGGCGTCGTCAATGAGGCTAATGCAATCCCAGAGCAGATTCCTGTAATAGAAACCGCTTTACCTTGCGTGCGCGTTTACCGATCAATCCTAACGTCGGCCAGGGGCACTAGAAGCAACAACGCCGGACGAGGTGCATCGAGGGTCAACGCAGCGATCAGACGTGGAGCACGACGAAGTAGTATCGGCGCTGTGGTACAGGTACCACCTCACCCAGCGAGTGCGGTTTTCGCGCCCAAGGGCACCGAAAGACCACACCTGCGACTTCAAGGTCGCGTCACGCAGGGAATTGACCTTCCAAGGCACGAATGTAGCGTTCGGCGGAACGGTATACCGCAGCCTTGCCGTCGCTCGCGACCACCCGGTCCCACCATGCGCCGTGAAGACGGTCGAAGGCATACGGTTCTACCGCAGCTACAATCTGCCGCACCTTCTTGGCGGGCAACGGGATCAGGTTGGGATAGCTGTACATAAAGCTCACATACCGCCGGTCCGACACCACCGTGAGAATGTCGCCCACCAACAGCGCGCCGCGACTGTCCGCACCCGCGGGCCAGTGCGCGACTGTGCCGCCCGCAAAGTGACCGCCGCAGCGAATCAGCGTCAGCCCGCCAAACAGTGGCTTGGTCTCGCCCGTCCAAAACTCGATGGCCGGATCGGGACGCATCACATGCTCGCGGTCGTCGACGTGGAGGTGGATCGGTGCGTCGAAGGCCCGGCTCCATTGCACCATCGACGAATAGTAGTGCGGATGTGAAATGGCGATCGCATCGATGCCGCCCAACGCCTGCACTGCAGCAACCGTCGCCTCGTCGATCAGGCTAATACAATCCCAGAGGAGATTGCCCGCTGCCGTCTCCACGAGCAACGCACGCTGGCCGATAGCAAAGGATGGCTGAGTGCCGATGCCAGTCAGCTTGGGTTCCACCGCTTTGATCTCGTTGCATCGTTCTTCATGTAATGCGGCGAGCGTCGTCCATTGCTGGCCCTGCCAGCCGACATACTGGCGTTGGTCCTCGCAGATAGGGCAGTGGGCGGGCGGCGTATCCGTGGCCGCGAACTGCGTGCCGCAGGTTACACAGATGTAGTGTGTCACGGTGTTCCTCTCCTCTAGATGGCAGACGCCGGGTCAGACCGACCGTGTAGATTCCTGGATAGGCATCCTACCTTGTCTTGATATTATTCACGAAATGTAGCGCGCGCCACTCGCGTCATACATCGGCGGTAGTGTGATGATACTCACAAAGTCGGACTGTTCCTGCTCCACCATCCACGAGCGGGCTGTGTGACACTGGACGATGCCCATACTATTGAACGCTGTTGCGTATTACACGCGCGGCTGACAGTCTGACGGTAGAGCGCACACTCAATCCATGCATGTCGGCTCATTCGGCTGCGATTTGCCGGCAACACGCTCACGCTTAGTTCAGCTGCCGTTGCACACCTCTACCCACTCGTGGTGATAGACACAAAATGACATCCGATGGTCCTGGGATAACGGGCAGGTTTGAGTCTATGGATAGCCCCTGTTAACGCTTTACTGGGCGATTCTTGCCACACCCCGTCTCTCAGACGATATGGACTATCACCTCAAGTCCAAGTGTGGGCCAATTGTGATCACTTCGTGCTGATGGCAGCGACTGTACCGGTTGCCTCAATCATTCGATAGTACGCCCGGCAATCAGTAACGCGCTCTTCACCGCGCGCACGGCTGTCAACGACAAAAAGGTGCACTGAAAAATAACGGGAGCCGTCGCTGTTGCCAGGATGAGATTGGACTGAAGAGCGGGTTGCGCTAGCGGGGCATCCGCTTACTGCATTGATGGCTGTGCTACAGGTGCGGGCTGGGGTCGCGCAAAGGTTTCGGCCACATCCGCCCCTCCGAACACGGGTTGATCCTCGTAGAGGAAACAGCGCGAAATTCGATTGTCGCTCGTCCGGTAGAGGCTGGGGACCTGAGTCCAGCACTTCTCCATCACGGCTGGACAGCGAGCGGCGAATTTGCAGCCGGCCGACTGGCGCGTAGCGCCGGCCTCGACGGTACCCCCTTCCTCCTCTTCCTGTTCCCAATTGCGCACGGCGCGCATCCGGGGGATCGAGTTGATCAGAAGTTGCGTGTAGGGGTGCTCCGGGGCGCGGATCACCTTTTCGACTGTGCCGGCCTCGACCACCGAACCGCGGTACATGATGATAATGTTTTCACATATCTGATAGGCGGTGGTCAAGTCGTGGGTGACATAGAGAATCGAGATCCCGAAGTTCCGGTTGAGCGCTCGCAGGCTCTCCAGGATCGTGGCGCGCAACGAGGCATCGACCATCGAGACCGGTTCATCTGCTAGGATCACCCGGGGTTGGGGCAGCAACGCCCGAGCGATCATCACGCGCTGCCGCTGGCCGCCGCTCAGTTGGTGCGGAAAGCGGCCAAGGATTTCGTCGCTGCGTAGGCCGACCGTCTCGAGCGCCTCCTCGATCAAGCGACGACCCGCTTTGGCCGAGCTTGCCAACTTGAACTTGGCAACGGCAGCGAACAGCAGATGGTCAGCCCGGTAGAACGGGTTGAAGACGCCAAAGGGATCCTGGTAGATCGGCTGTACGTCGAGCAGAAACTGCTTACGCCGCCGTCCCTTCAGCCGCGCCAGGTTGTCCCCCTTGTAGAGCACGTGACCGGAACTTGGGGTCGTCACGCCGAGGAGCAGCCGGGACAAGGTGGTCTTGCCGCTGCCGCTCTCGCCGGCAACTGCGGTCATGGTAGGAACATCCGACGCAATCGTGAGCGTCACATCGTCCACGGCTACAGTACGGTTGCGGCTCAAGAGACCGCCGCCAAACACCTTCGATACGTTTCGCAGTTCCAGGATAGACGTCACGCGTTCAACTCCGCCCTAGCGCTTTGGGGATAGGACTCGCTGTAAAGGTGGCACGCCATCTGTCGATTGCCGGCCACGGCTTCCAACGCAGGCTCGACCTGAAAACAGTGCTTCATCGCCGCGGGGCAGCGCGGTGCGAAGAGGCAGCCAGGCGGCAGATCGATTGGCCGCGGCGGCATGCCCGGGATCCCAACCAGCCGATCGCGCTTCTCCTCCAGACCGGGTACGCTCTGTAACAGCAACTTGGAATAGGGATGTTGAGGGTCTTGCACAATTTGCTTGACTGGGGCCAGCTCCACCATCTTGCCGGCATACATGACGCCTACCCAATCGGCGAACTGGGCGACCAGTCCCATGTCGTGACCGACTAGGATAACGGCGGCGCCGATCTCTTTCTGCAAGCGCCCAAGCGTGGTCATCACCTGGCGCTGCACAACCACGTCCAAGGCGCTGGTCGGCTCGTCGGCGATAATGAGCTTGGGCTTGAGTACGGTCGCGGTCGCCATGCCCACACGCTGCTTCATGCCGCCGCTCAGCTCGTGGGGAAACATTCGCGCCACGCCGGCGTCCAGCCCAACATTCGCCAACAGTGACCGGATATACTCGCGAAACTCGTCTTTACTCCATCGGTAGCCATGATCCTGCAGGCCATCGATGATCTGGTCTTCGATGCGCATGACCGGGTTGAGCGCGTTCATGGCAGCCTGGGTGACCAAGGAGACGTCGGCCAGGCGGGTATGGCGCATCTCGTCGTCGTCGAGCGTGAGCAGGTTACGCCCGTCGAGCCAGATTTCGCCCTCGACAATCTGCGCCGGCGGCCGGAGCAGGCGCATAATCGCCAACGCCAATGTCGTCTTGCCGCAGCCGGACTCTCCGACCAGCGCCAGCCGCTCCCCGACGTTGAGCGTGAGATCGACGCCACTCACCGCTTTGACCGCGCCATCCGCCGTGAAGTAATGCACGTGCAGGTTGTTGATCTGCAAGACCGGCCCGGATGACTCCCGGTCCTGCGCTTGGGTGAAATTCACCATTACACACTCTTCCTCAACCGGGGATTGGCCCATTCGTCGAGACCTTGGGAAACAAGGAAGAGACCCACGAAGAGCATGACGATGATCACGATGGGCGGCGCCCACCACCACCACCACCCATTGATCAGCGAGGCGTACCAGATATTCCAGTAGATGGTCATGCCCAATGTGTTTGCTTCAAAGGGTCCCAATCCCAGCGCTTCGAGGCCGATCGAGGCCAGCACCGCACCCGAAACACTCGTGATGAATGTAGCCACGATAAAGGGCGCCAGATTGGGCATCATCTCCCGTACGATGATCTCCGGGCCGCTCATACCCGTAAACCGGGCCAACTCCACGTAGTTTTGCTGTCTGATCACCAGCACCTGCGAACGCAGCACCCGGGT
>CAYJQA010000331.1:0-6578 GCA_964372065.1 uncultured Litorilinea sp. | reverse complement strand
CCGGTAATCAGACTGTCTACAGCATCCACGACCATTCGGTCCTGATCAAGCTCACCACTGCAACCGGCGTGGTCGGCTGGGGCGAGTCCTTCGGCGTAGTTGTGCCCAACGTCGCGGCCACCATTATGACCGAGTTGATGGCCCCCATCGTCATCGGCCGCGACCCGCATGACGGCGTCGCCATTGTGGAAGACATCTACAACGCCATGCGTGTACGCGGCTATTTTGGCGGTTTCTACGTCGACACCATCGCCGGCATCGACATGGCGCTGTGGGACCTGCGCGGCAAGCTAACCGGCCTACCCGTGTGCCGGCTGCTGGGCAGCCGCCGGCACACCCGCCTGCCCGTCTATGTCTCCGGGCTGCCCAGGGCCACCCGCGCCGAGCGCGCCGCCTTGGCCAAAGAGTGGATCGACCGTGGCTTCGGCGCGGTCAAGTTCGCCGCGGTCGTGGCCCATGACGGCGAACTCGCCGAGATGCGCTCCCTGCGCGAGGCCATCGGCCCCGGCCCGCAGATCCTCGCCGACTTCCACTGGCGCTATACGGACCAGGAAGCGATCAAGCTCATCACCCAACTGGAGGAATACGACTTGGCCGTCGCCGAAGCGCCGGTCCAGTCCGAGGATATGGAGGGACAAAGCCGTGTGGTGCGCGCCGTCAAGACGCCGGTCGCCATCGGCGAGGAACTCCGCACGGTCTACGAGTACCGCCCGCGCTTCGTGCAACGCTGCATGAGCATCATCCAGCCGGAAATGGCGCACATGGGCATCACCAGCTTTTGGCTGGTGGGCCAGATGGCCCAAGCGTTCCACTGCCGGGTGATGCCCCATGCCACCATCGGCATCGGCATCGCCCAGGCCGCCAGCCTGCAAGTGTCGGCCGCGCTCGCCAACTGCACCATGCACGAATACCAACATTCCATCTTCGACCGCAACCGCCAGTTCATCACCGGCGACATGCGCTGCGAGGCAGGCTACTTCTACCTGTCGGAAGGGCCTGGGCTGGGCGTCGAGCCGCGCGACCTGGTCTTCGACTACGTGATGAACGCGTAACGCAGTTGCCGGGTGACTGTCGCTGTGGTGAACGTCACGGCAATAATCGGGGAATTGTAGGTGCGGTTTCCGGGAGCCCCCTGGGCGCGCCGGGGCCTCCTGTTACTGTATCCTACACCACGCGATGGAACAGCGGCTCACCGGCCAGAAAGCGGCGCACGTTGGCCCAGTGTGCAGCGCGGCCGCTGCCCAGGGTGCCGGCCCCAATGTGCGGCGTCAGCAGCACGTTCATGGCCGGGTCACGCGCCAGCGCCGCCAACGGATTGTCCGTGCGCAGCGGCTCCCACTCGAACGTATCGAGCGCCGCCCCGCCCAGATGCCCCGTCCGCAGCGCGTCTGCCAGCGCAGTTTCGTCGATCACACTGCCGCTGCCCGCATGTACCACAAACGCCCCCGGCTGCATGGCCGCAAAGATCGCCGCATTGAGCGACTGATCCACCGCCTTGCTGTAAGGTAGCAGCACGCACAAGAAATCCGCCGCGGCGACAATCGCGTCCGGCTCGGCATAGGTAACCCCCAGCGTCGCTTCGACCGCCGCGGGCAGCCGTGACCGCTTGTGATAGAGCACCTGCGCCGGGGCAAAGGGCTGCAGCCGCCGCGCCAGTTCCGCGCCGATCTCGCCCATGCCCAGGATGCCCACCGTCCGCCGATGGACCCCGCCGATTTGCGTCTGCCCCGTCCAGTTGTAGGCAAAGGTATTCTCGTCGGTGCGCTGGGATGGCCGCCCCCAGTCACCCACGTCCGCGGTCAAGCGGCTCACCACCGGCAGCCGCCGCGCCAGCGCAATCATCTGCATCAACATGTGCTCGGCGACCATCACGCAGCCGGTCACGGGCTGCAAGCAGACCGTGATCCCCGCTGCCTGCGCCGCGGCCAGGTCAATGTCGTAGACCAGCGAACCCAGCCGCTGGATCAGCCGTAGCCGGGGCGCGGCCGCGATCATCTCGGCATCCAGCAACAGCCCGCCGGGCGCGGTACGCTCCGTGACCAAGATGTCGGCGTCGCCCAACTCGGCCAACACTTGGGGCTGCGTCGGACGCCCCAGCATCACCACGCGCACCCCATCGGGTGCGGCAGCCCGCGCCGCCCGCTGATGATGCGGACTGCGGTTGGTCAGGAAGACTACCTTGGGCAGATGACTCATAGGTCTAGTACACCGTCCAGCCGCCGTCAATCGCAATGGCCGCGCCGGTCACATAGCTGGACGCGTCACCGGCCAAATAGACGGCCAGCCCCTGAATCTCCTCGATCTCGCCCCAGCGCCCCAACGGAATCTTGGCGATGAACTCCTGATAGGTTGCCGGATTGTCCTTTAGCGACTGGTTCATCTCCGTCCCAAAGGGGCCGGGCATCATGCAGTTGACCGTGATGCCGTAGGGCGCCCACTCCAACGCCAGCGCCCGCGTCAACTGTAGGACCGCGCCTTTGCTGGTGGCATAGGGCGTGCGGTTAGCCATCGCAATGATGGACTGCGTTGACCCCATGTTGATCACACGGCCATAGCGCCGCGCCCTGAAGTGTGCGCTCAACGCCTTGCACATCAGCCACGGCCCCGTCACATTGATCGCCTGCACCTCGCCAAACTGCTCCGGCGTCAGTTCGTCAATCGACCCGCGCGTGTTGATCCCCGCGTTGTTGACCAGAATGTCCACCTGCCCGAAGTCGGCCAGCACTTGCGCCACCAACGCGTTCACCTGCTCCGCGTCCACCACGTCGGCGGCATAGCCCCGGCAGACGCGGCCGGTGGCGGCGGCGATGGCCGCGGCTGCCGCCTGCGCTTGGTCCGCGTGCCGGCTCACAATCGCCACGTTTGCGCCGGCCTCGGCCAGCCCTTCGGCCATCGCCCGGCCCAGCCCCTTGGTTCCGCCCGTGACAATCGCCACGCGACCATCCAACCGAAATCGCTCCAACACGCCCATGCTCGACTCCTTTATGCCTGGTAGATTCTTGGGTAGACGCGGTGCGGCCCACCGGGCGCGCCAGACCGCCTGCCGGCTATGCCTACAGCGGACGCGGCCCATTGTATACCCTGCCCGATGAACCTGCAATGAACAGGGGCCAGAGTCGCTATCACAATCAGCGGCGCGGCATCTTGGCTTGCCGCCGCCGCGCCGGTATAATGCCAAGTCACGTCGCCGCCAGTGCGCTACTGCGAGCAGGAGAGTTGACCGCCAGCCTTATGCCGACCTTTGTGTCCGACGCGCATTTCTATACCGTCATGCAGGCCGTCTTTGACCGGCTGGCGCAGACCACAGGGCAGATCGACGCCTTTACCGCCAGCAACCTGGTCGTCCGCCTCACCTTCACCGACCCCGCCGCCGAAGTCTTGGTCGATGGCCGGCAGCCGCCGCTGGAGGTCTTCTTCGGCCCGCGACCGGGCAAGGCGAATCTGGAAATGGCTATGCCCGCCGACCTGATACACCGGCTTTGGCTTGGGCAGGAGAGCACCAGCGCGGCTGTCTTTGGCGGCAAGATCAAGATTACCGGCAACGTCCTCAAGGCCGTCCCCCTGCTGGACCTCTTTCGCGCCGCCGAAGCCGTCTATCCCGAAATCGCGGCCCAGCATCAATTGGCCTAACCCGGCCTCTGCCGGATCCTTTGACAGCCCATCCATGCTTGACTATAATTCCCCTGCACGTCGCGCGGCGCCCGCAATGGGCCGGCGGCCGCGGGTCAGCGCCGACGTGGGGAGGTGCTCTTGAGTGTCAGCGACGAAATCAAATTGCGCATCGACCTCGTCGAGTTTATCGGGCGCTATACGCCGCTGAAGAAAGCCGGCGCCACCTACAAGGGCCTTTGCCCCTTTCACAGCGAACGCACCCCCAGCTTCGTCGTCTATCCACAAACCGGCACGTGGCACTGCTTCGGCTCGTGCGGAACGGGCGGCGACCTCTTTTCGTTCGTCATGCGGAAAGAGAACCTGGACTTTCGCGAGGCGCTGCAACTGCTGGCCCGTGAAGCCGGCGTCGAGTTGGACGAAGGTCCCGGCGAAAGCCGCGCCAGTCGCCGCGACCAGATTTACGCGGTCAACACGGCCGCGACTGAGTACTATCAGCACATCCTGGCGACCCATCCCACCGCCGAAGCGGCGCGCGCATACCTAAACCGCCGCGGCATCGACGATGCCACCCGTACCACCTTTGCCCTGGGCTACAGCCTCGACCAGTGGAGCGCCCTGCGCGATCATCTGCTGGCGCGCAAGTTTCCGCTGGACCTGCTGCTGGAGGCCGGACTGCTCAAGCGCAACGAGGCGCGCGACAGCACCTATGACGCCTTCCGCGGCCGCGTGATGATCCCCATCCGCGACCGGCTGGGGCGGGTCATCGGCTTTGGCGGCCGCGTCTTGGACGGCAGCCAGCCCAAGTACCTCAACACCGCCGAGACGCCCGTCTTCCACAAGAGCCATGTGGTCTATGGCCTGGACCGGGCGCACGCCGACATCCGCGACGCCGGTAAGGTGGTTATCGTAGAGGGGTACATGGATGTCATCGCGGCCCACCAGTACGGGTTCACCAACGTGGTCGCGTGCATGGGGACGGCGCTTACGCCGGACCAGTTACAGCAGCTTCAGCGATACACCAGCAACTTTGTGCTGGCGCTGGACGCCGACGCCGCCGGGCAGCAGGCCACCGTCCGCGGGCTAAACCAGGCCCGTCAAGCGCTGACCCGGGTCCGCAAGCCTATCCCGACGGCAGGTGGGATGCGCTTTGAGGAACGCTTGGGCGCGGCGCTCTATATTGCGGCCATGCCCGACGGTCGCGACCCGGACGACGTGATCCGCGCCGAACCGGACGCCTGGCGCACATTGGTCGCCCAGGCCAAGCCGCTGGTCGACTTCTACTTTGGCGTGGTCGCCCGCGAGGCCGACCTGACGACGGCTCAGGGCAAGGGCGCAGCGGTGGCCGAGTTGGCCCCGTTGATCGCCGAACTTGACGACGAGATCGAGCGCGAGCACTACATCCAGCAGCTCAGCCGCTTGGTGCAGTTGGACGAGCGCATGATCGCCGGGCGCGTCCAGGCGGTGGCCAAGACCGGCAAAGCCGCGGCCACACGCCCGCCCGGCCGCGTGGCCCGTCCTGCGCCCCGCCGCCGCCCGTCTGCCGGTTCGCTTGAGGGTCCCCCCGATGGCCTGCCCGACGACTTGCCCGAGGCGCCGCCGGAACTACCCGATGACGATCTGGCGTTCTTGACGGAAGCTCCGGCGCTGCCGCCGCCCGTCAAGCGTGGTATCGCCACGGAAGACTATCTGTTGGCGCACCTCTTGCGTGAACCGGATTTGCTGATCTGGCTCGCCAATGCGGTAATGGAACGAGAGATCGCGCCGGTGGAGTGGCAGGACTGGCAGCATACGGAGAATCAGGAGATTTTTCGGGCGCTCAAACGTCTTATGTCGAGTCACGTCCACTGGGACCTGGAGAGCTTCCAGGAATCGTTGCCCAGCGTCCTGCACGGACGGCTCGCTTATCTGATTGCGGCGGGCGCTGACCTGCCGCCGTCCGACAGCAGCGAACTGCGCATCGACCTGGTCAAGGTGCTGGTGCGGCTGCGGTTGGAGCGGCTAAAGGAACACAGTATACGCGTCAAGTATTTGATCGACGAAGCATCGCAGAACGGCAGCGGACGCGACGACAACCTCTACGCGCAGAGCAATCAAGTGCTGCGCGACCTGGCGCACCTGCAGACGACTTACTATCAGTTGAGTCGTGTGCTGGCCAGTCAGCAGCGGGCCGAACAAGGGCTACTTATTCGTTAGGCCGCCGCGTGCGGTGAAGGAGACCAATGGTTAGGCCACGCCGAACCAATGCCAATCATACCGAGTCTGAGTCCACTGCGCCCATCCCGCGCAGCCGGCCGAACGCGGAAAGTGAACTAGACGAATACATCCACCTGGGCGAAGAACCGGAGGCCGGCGAAGAAGACGATCTCTTTGAGGACCTGCCCGAACGCGAGGAAGAAGAAGAGGAAGAGGAAGGTACGCCGATCCCCCGGATCGAGCGCGACACCAAGATGGAGGAGGAGATCGAGCAGGAGAAGTATGTCCCGCTCGAGAAACTCATCGAGGACGTGCCCGAGCTGGCCCAAACCCTGGACCCCGTGCGCATGTACCTGCGCGATATCGGCCGCCATCCCTTGCTCAACGGTGAGGAGGAACTCGAGCTGGCCCGGCACATCGCCGAAGGCTTGGCCGCCCAAGAACAGCTCAGAAACGGCAACATCACCGACCTGGACGAAAAGGACCGGCTGGACATCGCCGTCATCCGCGGCAAGCAAGCGCATGACAAGCTGGCGCGCAGCAACTTGCGCCTGGTTGTCAGCGTCGCCAAACGCTACATCGGCCGCGGCCTCAACTTCCTCGACCTGATCCAGGAAGGCAACCTCGGTCTGTTGCGCGCCGTGGACAAGTTCGACCACACGCTTGGCTTCAAGTTCAGCACCTACGCCACCTGGTGGATTCGCCAAGCCATCAGCCGCGCCATCGCCGACCAGGCGCGCACCATCCGCATCCCGGTCCACATGGTCGAGACC
>CAYJQA010000330.1:0-6609 GCA_964372065.1 uncultured Litorilinea sp. | reverse complement strand
TGGATATTCGCGAGATCGTCCACCTGGACGCGCTGATCCGCGCCGGGGTGCGCTACTTCGAGTTTAACCACGAGCCGGACGTGGACAGCGAGTGGAAGGGCGGCCGCGTCCCGGCCAACGCGATCGACCTGGTGGTGGAAAACACCATCGCCAACATGGACCTGATCCTGGAGCGGGGCGGCATGCCCGGCATCCCGGCCACGGCCAACGGCAGCCGGTGGGACCTGGTAGGCAAGATCGTGGCGCGCGGGCGCAAAGACCTCTTGAACGGCCCGGTGTGGCAGGCCATCCACAACTACAGCCGCAATCGGCCGCTGGATTATCCCTACGACATCGGCAACCAAGAAGGCGCGGCCTATACGCAGCGCTTCTACCAGACCATCGCCAACGAGAGTTGGGGCGAAGACGCCTGGCGCGGGCGGTCGTTGCAAGAGGTGAACCGGCTGCGGCTGCACCGCTGCAACCCCGGCGGCACGATCATGGACGACCCGGCGTGCTGGCTGGCCTATGAGTTCTTCGACGCCCGCATCCGTCGCCACCTGGGGCGCAGCTTGCCCATCCTGTCCACCGAATGCGGCTATTTGGTGGGCGAGGACGGCGACCCGCGCTATCCTGCCACCACGCCGGACCTGCACATGGCGCAAACGCTGGAAACCTGCCGGGTGATGATGGGGACGAGCCAGCGTTTCCCGGTCGCGCCCGACTACTATTTTTGCAGCGCGTTTTGGCTGGTGGGCAATGCGCTGTTGGGCAGCAGCAGCACCTGGTGCGAGCATCACGCCTGGTACAGCGACCGCTGGGCCGCGGGCCGGCTGCCGGTGGTGGCCGCGCTCAAGGCCGAGCCGAAGGCGGTGCGCCGTTGGCAGGGCAACGTCCTCATCGGCGCACTGGCGACGCTGCGCGGGACGGTGCTTAACGCGGGCGCGCCCGGCGGGACCTCGCGCACGCTGATCCTGACCAAAGGCGGCGCGGAAGTAGCGCGCGCGACACTGGACGCCAACAGCCGCTACTACATGCCCGACATTCCGCCCGGCAGCTACACGCTGCGCGTGGAAGGGACGCTGGTGGAGGAAGGCATCAGCCTCACGCCCGGCCAAGAAGCCGCGGTCGTGGACCTGGACTTGGCCGCGTTGCAGCCACAGCTTAACGGCAGCATCTTGGCGGGCCGGGTACGCGGGGGCGCGACCGCGGTCGTGCTGCTGCTGCGGACCGGCGACGGCGAGGAGTGGATCACGCTTGCCAAAGACGACGGCGCGTTCCGCTTTGTGGACCTGCCGCCCGGTCTCTATTCGGTGCGCGCCCAGGGCGGCAGCCGGGTCGAGGGCATTGACCTGGACGGCGGCAACCGGCGCGAAGTGGAACTGAGCATGGCGGGCTGGGGACACACCATCCGCGCCATCGAGACGACCGGCGCGCGGCCGCCCGTCGTCCGCTGCACCGTGGAGGGGCAGACGGGGCTATCGGTGCGCGTCCAGGCCGGCGAGTGGAGCAGCGCGCCGGTGCAGACGGGGAGCGCGCCGGAGATTGGGTCGGGCGGCTGTGAGATTGGGCCGCTGGAGCCGGGCCACTATGTGGTGGAGGTGACGGGGCTGCGCACGCCGGAAGGCAAGCCGCTCAAGCTGGACGCCTATGTCCAGGTGGAGCGCCGCGTCGTGCCGATGGTGGAGTTTGTCTACACCGACCCGGCGCAGACCATCCGCCCCGTGACCGCCAACTCGGTCATCCGCGGGCGCGTGATCGGCGGCTGCACACCGGAGCGCGAGCTGCTGGTCCGGCTGACCGACGAACAGGCGCAGCAGACGGAGCAGACGGTAGCGGCCGATTGTACCTTTGCCTTCACGGGGCTGGGGCCGGGGCTGTACACGGTGGAACTGGTGGGGTACGCCGAGGCCAAGGGCCGCCGCGATATTACGCTGGACGGGCGCAACACGGTCACCGTCGAACTGTTGGCCCCGCTGGAAGATACGCCGCGGGGCGGCAACCGGCCACCGCGCGGGCACAGCCTGATCGGCGGCTATACGCCCGACGCCGCGGGACGCATCGCCAAGCTGACCGACGCGGTTGGCAGTGAGTATCGCACGGTGGTGGATGTGGCTAACCGCTTCCGCTTCGATAACCTGCCCGCGGGGCGCTATGCCCTGACCATCGAAGGCGGCTATGCGCTCGACGATCTGGCGGTGGACGGGAGCAGTGGGCTACTGATCGCGCTGCAAGAACTGGTGGGCACGTGGGAGGCGAAGGTCAGCCCGGCAGGCTCTATGCCCGGATACAGCGTGGCGCGCGTCGAGGTGGAAGGGATGCGCGGGCTGGCGGTCTATATCTGGAAGGAAGACTGGGAAGGGATGATGCGGCGCACGGGCACGAAGCCCGAATATGGCGAGTGCGCCGCCGAGTTTAGCCCTCTCGGCCCCGGCCATTATATGGTGGAGCCGGAAGGGTTAGGGCTGTGGGCCGATGTGGAACTGACCGGGCTGGAAGTGGTCTGGATCGAGTTCCGGCGCAAGGCCGTGCCCAGCAGCCCGCACCGCGTGGAGGAACTGACCGCGCCGGCGCGGGCGGCGCTGTTGGCCGCTGCGGTCGCGCCGCCGCCCGCCGCCGCGCCGGCCGCGGGCGATGCGGTCCCGGTGGATGACGCCGCGGTGACGGGCTTTGAGGAGGAACCGGCCCCAGAGTCGGACGCCGCGCCGGATGCGGAGCCGGATGACGGTTGGCCGCGGCGCATGACGTCGGACTTTGGCGCAGGGTTCACGCTGCCCACGCTGACGCTGCGCGACGAAGATGACGAAGACGACGAGGCGTATTTTGACCTGGAAGATGATGAAGAGACCGCGGCAGACGCCACCGCCGCCACCGTCGAGGATGGCAAGGCCGCGGAGATGGCCGCGCCGGGCGCGGAAGTGACCCCCGCGGCTGACGCGCACGACGTCCAGGCCGCGCCCGGCAAGCCGCCGCTGTGTCTGCTGGTCCCGGAGCCGGTGACGGATCGGGAGGACCTGGCCGCGCTCTTGGACTTTATGGCGACGGACCAACCGTTGGTAGTGAGCACGGTGGACGAAGTGCCCGCGGGCAGCGAGGTGCTGCTGCTGCCGGCGGCGGATGCCGAGACGACGGCGGCGCTGGAGGCGGCGTTGGCTGCGCGGGGTTTTACCTATGAAAGGGTCACCGGAAAGCTGGCTCAGGTACTTGCAGCGCGCCACAATTCTGATCTATACTGATCAGGCGGCGGTGTTTTTCAACCATTGTTGTGTGCCGGGCCGTTTGTCTCTGGTATGCGCGCCTCCGATCCGATGACGATTGGCGCATTCCGGGGATGCCGGTGGCACGTGGATGACAGGTTGAGACGCCTAGCTCCCGTGCTTTGCTGCCGTTGGTGGATGGCGCGGGCTTCATTCTCCAGTCAATTTAGTAGTCAAGTCAATGAGTAAAGGAGAGGTACCATGACGCGAAAGCTGATGTCAGTGCTCAGCCTCCTGCTGATCGCGGCGTTGGTCTTAACGGCGTGCGGTCGCGAGAAGGCGACACCGACGCCGGAACCGGCCGCGGCTCCGACGGAAGCCCCTGCGGCCCCGACCGAAGCCCCCACCGAGGTCCCCGCCGCACCGACGGATACTCCGGTTCCGCCTGAGGTCGTGACCACCACCGAGGTCGTGACTTCCACCGAGGCTGTGACTTCCACCGAGGCCGTGACCTCCACCGAGGCCCCGGCTGAGGAGCCTGCCGCCGAGGGCGAGATGATGCTGCCCGAAGTGGATCCGACGACCCCGTTGGGCCGCGCGCTGGCCGGCGAGTTCAGTGGCACCGTCGTGACTATGGCCGGTCCCTTCACCGACGAGGACGCGGTCAAGTTCAACAACTCCATGGTGCCGTTTGAGACCGCCACCGGGATCGACATTCAGTATGAAGGCTCCAAGGAGTTTGAGACCACCATTTCCGTGCGTGTAGACGCCGGCGACCCGCCCGACATCGCCGACTTCCCGCAGCCCGGCCTGCTCAACAGCTTTGTCAAGGGTGGCAAGGTTGTGGATGTGAGCACGTTCGTGCCAGCCGAGTGGCTTACCACCAATTACAATCAGAGCTGGCTGGACATGGCGACCATGGAAGGCCCGGACGGCCCCATCATGGCGGGTGTGTGGCAGCGCTTCAACGGCAAGAGCCTGGTGTGGTATCCCAAGGCCGCCTTTGACGCCGCGGGCTACACCGTGCCCACCACCTGGGACGAGTTGATGGAGCTGACCCAGACCATCGCCGACGACGGCGACACCGCCTGGTGCATCGGCATCGAATCCGGCACCGCGGCGGGCTGGCCGGCCACCGACTGGATGGAAGAGTTCATGCTGCGCACGACGTCGTTGGAGAACTACGACAAGTGGACCAGCGGCGAACTGCCCTTCTCCTCGCCTGAGGTGAAGTTGGCTGCCGAGACCCTGGCCGAGATCTGGGAGAACGACGCCTTCGTGTATGGTGGGCGTGCGGCGATTGTCTCCACCTTCTTTGGCGACGCCCCGGCCCCCATGTTCGAAGACCCGCCCAAGTGCTGGCTGCACAAGCAGGGCAACTTCATCACCAGCTTCTTCCCCGCGGGGACCGAAGCGGGCGTGGACTATGACTTCTTCTACCTGCCCGGCATTGACGAGCAGTACGGCAAGCCGTTCCTGGTGGCCGGCGACATCATGGCTATGTTCAACGACCGGCCCGAAGTGCAAGCGGTGATGCACTACTTCACCTACGGCGATTCGGTCCGGCTGTGGCTGGCGGCGGGCGGCGCGCTATCGCCCCATATGGATGCGGCGTTGGACTGGTACGGTGACGATGTGGAGCGCGGGGTCGCGGCCCTGGCGCAGGAATCCACGGCCGTGCGCTTTGACGGTTCGGACCTGATGCCCGGCGAAGTCGGCGCGGGTTCGTTCTGGAAGGGCATGACCGACTGGATGGCCGGCACCGTGGACTTGGACACCGCTTTGGCGGAAATCGATGCGGCCTGGCCCCGATAGCTCATCTTGATATGAATCGGCGGCCTGGTCGGCGCTGATGACGAACTAAGCTGAGACAGCAGGGTAGCCGGCAAACGGCTACCCTGCTGTGTTTTATCGTCGTGGGCCATTGAAGTGAGGAGAAAAGCGCATGCAGCAGACGACAACGGCCTCACCCCAAGCGTCGCGACAGGGCGCGGGCAGTCTAGCGCAGGCCGTTTTGGCCGTAGCCGGCTTGGCCGCCTTGGTGGCGATTTTGTGGGGAGGGTTCCTGTTTTTGCGCGACCCCGGCGGGGTTCCCAAGTGGGGGGTGGCGCTGATCGCGATTGTGTGGGGTGTGGGCGGCGTCGCCGGGCTGTATACGGGCGCTAATTGGCTGATCGAGCAACTGCCGTCGGCGGTGCGCCGCGTCGTGCTGCCCTATTTATTCGTCGGCCCGGCCGTCTTCATTCTGCTCTGGTACTTGGCCTGGCCCGCGTTGGTTACCTTCCGCTACAGCCTCATGGACCGCGACAGCGCGCTGTATGTGGGGCTGCAGAACTACTTTGCGGTCTTTACCGAGCGCTATATGTGGGAGGCCTTCCGCAACAACCTGCTCTGGATTGTCGTGGGGGCGACGCTCTCGGTGGCGTTGGGGCTGCTGGTCGCGGTGCTCGCCGACCGCAGCCGCTTTGAGACCTTCGCCAAGTCCATGGTCTTCTTGCCGATGGCGATCTCCATGGTGGGCGCGGGCATCATCTGGAACTTCATCTACGAAGTGAAGGACGCCGCCGACCCGCAGATCGGGCTGCTGAACGCCATCGTGGTGGCGTTCGGCGGGCAGCCGCAGGGGTGGACCACACTGATCCAGCCGTGGAACAACCTCTTCCTGATCGTGATCGCGGTCTGGCTGCAAACGGGCTATGCTATGGTGCTCTTCTCGGCGGCGATCAAGGGGATTCCGGCGGAGATTATGGAAGCCTCTCGCGTCGACGGGGCGACCGAGATCCAGATCTTCTTCCAGATCATGATCCCGTTCATCCGGGGCACGATCATCACCGTCTCGACCACGGTGGTCATCTTCTTGCTCAAGATTTTCGATGTGGTCATGGTGATGACGGGTGGGCAGTTCGGCACCGAAGTGATCGCCACCCAGTTCTATCGCCAGTACTTCACGAACCGCAACTTTGGCCTGGCCTCGGCCATCGCCATGGTTTTGCTCATCGCCGTCATCCCGGTCATGATCTATAACCTGCGCCAGTTCCGCGAACGGGAGGCGTTCTAATGGCTGCCAAAACCGCAAGTGTTCGCCGCAAGCGACTGATCTCCGATATTCTAGTCAACGGCGTGTTGGCGCTCATCGTCTTGGTGTGGACGATCCCGACGATTGGGCTGCTGGTTTCGTCGGTGCGGACGCGGGAAGACATCCAGAGTAGCGGGTGGTGGCAGATTCTGCCCCATCGCGAATGGAAGATGACGGAGACGCTTGAAATCGGCCCCGACGTGGACCGGCAGGGCGTCATGGAGTTTGCCGGCGCCACCGGCACGTTTGCGGAGCTGCGCGAGGGCGTGACCTCTGCGGACGGCAACACGCGCGTCCAGTGGATCGGCAACCGGCGCACCGGCTATGTGGAGGTGCAGGAACGCATCTGGACCATGC
>CAYJQA010000329.1:4123-6621 GCA_964372065.1 uncultured Litorilinea sp. | reverse complement strand
GCTGTGCGATAATGACCATGCGACGTTTGCTCCATCGCCTTGTTTTCGTGTTGCCCCAAAAGGCTTTGTGTCTTCCGTTGCTTGTCTGCGGCACCCCACTATCCATCTAGAGGAGACGATCGTGTCTGCCAACTCTGGTGAACAAGAACGCATTGGCCGGGTCGAGAACGCGGCCAATACTTTCTCGCGCCCGTCCGACCTGAAGATCACGGATATGCGCCTGGCGGTTGTTTGCGCCAACTATGATTACCCCATCATTCGCATTGACACCAATCAGGGCGTCTATGGCATCGGCGAGGTCCGCGACGCCGGTCACAAGGAGGATGCGCTCCGCTTCAAGAGCTTCCTGCTGGGCCAAAACCCCTGTAACATCGACATGATCTTCCGGGCGATCAAGCACTTCGGCAGTTGGGGACGTGAGGGCGGCGGCGTCTCCGGCATCGAGATTGCCCTGTGGGACCTGATCGGCAAGGTCTATGGCGTGCCCTGCTACCAGTTCTTGGGCGGCAAATACCGCGACAAGGTGCGCCTCTATGCCGACACGCCCATGCCGGAAGAACACACGCCCGCCGGCTACATCGAGCGTGTGATGGGCCGCAAAGAGATGGGGCTGACCTTTATCAAGTTTGACATTCGCCCGCAGATGTTTGACGACACGCCCGGCGGGACCGTGGGCCAACCGGCGCAGGGCGAATACGAGTTGGGCAAGCGCTGGCGCGCGCCGGGCCACGGCTTTGGCACGCGCTTCTCCGATGCGGGCATCGCCCGCGTGCTGGAGGTCGTCGGGGCCGTGCGCGAGGCGCTGGGCTGGGACATCTCCATTTGCAGCGACCACTTCGGCCACGGCTACATGACTGCTAAAGAGGTCATCCGCATGGGCGACGCGTTGGAGCCGTTCGGCATGGCCTGGCTGGAAGACCCCATGCCCTGGTGGGATGTAGACGGTCACAAGCAGGTGACCGACGCCATCAAGACGCCCACCGCGGCTGGCGAGGAACTCTATCTGTGGGACGGCTTCCGCGAGATGATCGAGAAGCGCGCCGTGGACATCGTGCACCCGGACCTGCTGACCTCCGGCGGCATGTTGGAGACCAAGCGGATCGCCGACTATGCCGAACGTTACGGGCTGCCCACCGCGCTGCACTTTGCCGGGTCGCCGATTGCCTTCATGGCGAATGTCCACTGCGCCGCGGCCATCCCCAGTTTCATCGCACTGGAGCATCACGGTCTTGACCTGCCTTTCTGGACGAGCCTGGTCACCGGCCTGCCCGAAAACTACATGGAAGGCGGCTATGTGACAGTGCCCGACAAGCCGGGCTTGGGCGTGGACCTGAACCTGGAAGGTATCGAGGCCAACCTGCGCTTCCCCGGTCTCTTCGAGCCGACCGAGGAATGGAACGCACCGAAACTCGGCTTCTGGCAGCCCGACAAACGCTGGGACAAATAACCACACATCCCCACGGAGGAATCGTATGGCCCGCTTCGATCATCAAAAGGGAGTCTTTGGCCTGCTGCCGACCCCCTACCACGAAGACTACAGCGTCCACTATGAGGACTTGCGCCGCGTGGCGGACTTCTGCTGTCGCAGCGGTCAGCACGGCATCGTGTGGCCCGTGATGGTGGGCGAGTTCTACTTTCTGGGCGAGCAAGAGCGCGTGGCCGGTCTCGACGCCGTGATGGAGGAAGTCAACGGGCGCTTGCCGGTCATGTTCGGCTGTTCGGGCGTGTCACTGCCACAGGTGGTCTACTTTGCCAAGGCCGCGCAGAAGGCCGGGGCGGATTCCATCGTCGCCATGGCCCCGGCGCGCACCAATCAGACCATCGCCATCGAGATGTACAAACGTATGGCCGAGGTCTATGACGGCCCCATCTGTGTCCAGAATGCGGGGCTTTATGCGCCGCTCACGGGCGACCAGATCGCCAAGCTGGTGGAGGACGTGCCGACCATCCACTATATCAAGGAGGAGCGCCCGCCCGGACCCAAGCACGTTGCCGAGGTCAAGGCCGCGGTCGGCGACAAGGTCAAGACGATCTTCGGCGGCGCAGCCGGTAAGTTCCTGGTCGACGAGCTGCGGCGCGGCGCAGACGGCTGTATGCCTGCCTGCGAAATTGCCGACTTGCTGGCGAAGGTCCAGGAGCGCTGGTGGGCGGGTGACGAGGCCGGCGCGCGCGAACTGCACCGGCGGCTGCTGCCGCTGATCTTGCTGGAGACGCACCCCATGATGCGCTACATCCTCAAGCGGCGCGGCGTCTTTACCACACTGGTGGAGCGCGCGCCCGCCGGTCCCGAAACGCGGTTGGATGCCGCGGATAAGGCCGAAATATCCATTTTGATTAAGGCGTTTGAGGCTGACGTCGAGCACTACCCGTTCGGCCCGGAATAAAGCCGCCGGGTGAAGACCCATAGCCAATCGGGCGGTGCGCCGACAGTGCCCCCCCCGGGGGGCAATAATAGGAACGGTTGTGGGCCCTGTTGGGTAACCAGAAGCCCCAGCAAC
>CAYJQA010000329.1:0-4113 GCA_964372065.1 uncultured Litorilinea sp. | reverse complement strand
CACCACCCCGGGGCCCCCGTAAAACCCCCGGGGGTTAAAACCACATCCCAAAGGGGGGGGGCCTACTACCGGCCCACCGCCGTCGGCATATACTCGAAAGGATTGTGGACCATGTTGGCTACCATGACGACCCTGCAACGGACGACACCGGAGCAGCAGGGCATCCCGGCGGAAGCGGTGTTGGCGTTTGTCGACGCCGTGGATCGCCAGATCAAGTATTTCAACAGCTTCATGTTGTTGCGCCACGGCGCGCTGGTCGCCGAAGGCTGGTGGTCGCCCTATGCGCCGGAGCGGCCCCACATGCTGTTTTCGCTGAGCAAGAGCTTCACGTCCACCGCCGTCGGGCTGGCGGTCGCCGAAGGCCGCTTGACGGTGGATGACAAGGTCGTGGACTTCTTCCCGGAGGACTTGCCCGATCGCGTCAGCCCGAACCTGGCCGCCATGCGTGTGCGGCATCTGCTATCCATGTGTACGGGTCACAGCGACGACACGACCGGGTTCATGCGCCGCAGTCGCGACGGCAACTGGGTCGCCGCGTTCCTGCGCCGGCCGGTCACCTATGCGCCGGGCACGCACTTCCTCTACAACACCGGCGCGACCTATATGCTGGCGGCCATCGTGGAAAAGTTGACCGGCATGGGGCTGGTGGACTATCTGCGCCCGCGCCTTTTTGACCCGCTGGGCATTGATTATGCCGATTGGGAGACCTGCCCGCGCGGGATCGCGACGGGTGGTTTCGGCCTCAACGTCAAGACCGACGCCATCGCCCGCTTCGGGCAGTTCCTTCTGCAGAAGGGCGAGTGGGAAGGCCGTCAGCTCGTGCCTGCCGCCTGGATCGCCGAGGCGACGCGCAGCCACATCGACAACAGCCCCAATGAGAAGATCGACTGGGAGCAGGGTTACGGCTATCAGTTCTGGCGCTGCCGCCACAACTGCTATCGCGGCGACGGCGCGTTCGGCCAATACTGCATCGTCATGCCGGAACAGGACGCGGTTCTGGCGATTACGTCCGGCGTGCCCGACATGCAGGCCGTGCTCGACCTGGTCTGGAAACACCTGTTGCCCGCGATGGGGCCGCAGGCGCTCCAGGCCGACGCCGACGCCAATGCCAAGTTAGCGGCGCGGCTGGGCAATCTTGCCATCCCGCCACAGGCCGGTAACGCGAGCGCACGTATCGCCAAGAAGGTCTCCGGCAGCACGTACGATTTCGAGACAAACGACCAACACATCGGCGACGTGGCGCTGACCTTTGGCGACGACGGCGCGACGTTGAGCATCAAGCAAGGACGGCGGCGCAACGTCATCCGCGTCGGGCACGGGACTTGGGTCGAAGGCACAGCCCATTTCATCGATATGCGGTCCGACAAGATTTGCGCCAGCGGGGCCTGGAAGAATCCATCGACTTACGTGGTAGCGTTGTGCTATCCGGAGACGCCTTTTATCACGACGGCGACCTTCAAGTTCGACGGCGATCAGGTCGAGTTTACCAATCGCATCAACGTGGGCTTTGGCCCGACCGCGTGGCCCACGCTGATCGGCCGCCGAGCCTAGGCGCGCGCGCCCAACACTCGCCGTCCCGCGGGGGTTAGGTTGTCGCGTGTCAGGCTCACCAGACAAGCGAGCTGTTCTCCCTGGGCGTGGCCGGGGTTGGCCTGGACGAAGAAGGCGACATGAGGGTCCTTGAGTCGCACGTCCGTCACCTCGGCCACGCCCGCGCGCAGCGGCGATGCGCTGGCGAAGCGGATGATCCCGCGGCCGGCGTCGTACTCGCCGGGGAACTTGGCCGCGCCCAGCGCGTCGATGACGGCGCGGATGTGGGGCGGCGTGGGCTGCACATGCGACGGGTAGAACTCGCGGAAGAAGACGGGCAGGAAGCGATAGGTCTTGTAGCCGGAGCTGATGAGGAACCAGTAGGCTTCGCCGTCCGTCACTGTTTCCGCCTGGGCAAAGACGTGCTGACCCCACACGCGGGGCAACTCGGCTTCCTGCCAATAGGCGGGGTGGATGATGGTGTCGCCGGAGTAAAACGCGGTGATGGGCCGGTCGTCCACGGTGAGTTGCAGCCGCATGAGCGTCGAGAAACCCTGGATCTCGCCCGTGCCCGAATCGCAGAGCAGGACGACCCATTCCTTTTCGCTCAGGTCTTGTTCGAACTGGGCCGCGGAGACGTTCTCAAAGAATTCGTGCAGCAGGTCGCTCATGCGCTGCCGCTGCGCCGCGGATAGCGCGGACGGGCGGCAGACCTGACCACTCAGTTGCCCCGTTGCGGTGAGCGGGGCCGGTTGCGCTGGCATAATGTAACTCCTGGCAGGTTATAGCGTGGCAATCTCAAGGTAGGGTATCCTGCCGTCCAGCCGGGTGTGAAATTCCTCTTCGCCCGGCCAGCAGACGGTATAGGCGCGACTGTAGTACGGCACGTGCGGCTGCCGGCGCGCCACGCTTAGCAGCGGGTCGCGGGTCGATAGCCCCAACGTCAGATAGGCGTAGCGGCGTTGAGCGGCGCGGCGCATGGCCGCCGCCAACAGCCCGGCAAAGACGCGGCGGTCATCCTCGGCAATGCTGATGAATGCGCCATAGATGGTGGGCATGGCCTGGCCGATAGGCGTCAACGGCTGTGCGCCCACCAGGCGCGCGGCCAGGTTGTACAGCGGCTTCACGCGGCGCAGCGTGGGGCTGTAGCCGCGCACCACGGTCTGTTTGTAGCCGCCCTGGTCCCACAGCCCCAGCGCGCCCACCAAGCGCCCGCCGCGACACGCGACCAGCATGTCCGCCAGGCGGAAGCCGCGTTGGCGGTCGCCTGCACCGGCGAAGTCGTCGCGACCATAGACCGGGCAGAACTGCCGTGTCGCGCCCGCCTGGTTGAGGAGGGCGACCAGCTCATCTCGGTCCACCGTGTCGCCGGTCCGCAGCTCGAACGTGCGCCGCGACCAGTCCGGCAGGTGGGTCAGGGTTAGCGCCAGCGTGCACAGGCGGTCAATCTCACGATAGACGGGCAGGCCGCGCCGGGTATGCTCCACCAGGATGCCGGTGGCCGCGCGGTTGCCTTCGATGATCGTCGTGATATAACCGCCCACGCAGCCGTCGCGGTGCAGCCGTCGCAAATAGCGGAAGCCACCGCCCACCAGCCAGCGGCCCCGGTGCGGGGCATCCACCCGCAGTTGGCCGATATAGCCGACGTCCTCGGCCGCGCCGTTGACGAAGCGCGGCCGGATGGAGCGCGTCGCCACGGCCAGCACCTCGCCGCCCGCGGCGCGCGCGACGATCGTCTGGCACAGCGGCCCCATGACGCTGCTGCCCAGGAAGTAGCTCGGCTCGCGCGCATAGGCCAGCGTCACGTCGCCCGGCACGGCGTTGCTCGCCAAGAGGCGGCGGATGGCCGCGTCGTCGGCGGGGGTCGCCAACTCGTAGACGACAGCGGGGGCGGCGGGCGGCGCAGCCGCGGATGCAGTCGGGATGGCCGCGTTCATGGCGTCACTGAGCTTTGAGCAGTGGCCCGCGCCAGGTCGGGTCGCCTAGCGGGTAGAAGTCGCGGCCGCCGACTTCGGCGCGGATCATGCCGTTGATCAAGAAGTAGTTGCGCAACATGAAGAAGTCGGGCCGGTTGACGGGGTTGAGGCTGCGGCGCAGGATGCTGCCCAGCGAGTAGAACGACTTGCGCGCCGCCAGACACCCGGCCTGCAACTCGGCGGGGGTCATCTTCATGGGCCGGAACGGGATCATGTTGTAATGATAACGCTCGTCTAGCCACCAGGCGTCATAGAGCAATCGCCCTTCCCGCGCCAAGCGGTCGTAGAGCGGCGTGCCGGGGAAAGGCGTCAGGTGGTTGAACGCGCCGATGAACAACTCGTGACGCTTGGCAAACGCCACGGTCTCGGCAAAGGAGTCGGTGGTGTCCTCGTCGTAGCCGAAGATGAAGGTCAGATAGAGCTTGAGGCCGTGCCGCCGCAGGTTGGCGAGCGCCTCCTCGAAGCCGCCGCGCATAGTGTTGAAGCCTTTGCCCATGTTGCGCAGGTTGTCCGGGTTGAGGCTCTCGAAGCCGATGAGCAGCCCTTCGCAACCGCTGGCTTTGATCAGCGCCAGGAACTCCTCGTCGTGGGCCGCGTTGATGCTGGC
>CAYJQA010000328.1:0-6624 GCA_964372065.1 uncultured Litorilinea sp. | reverse complement strand
GGTGAAGGTAGGGGTGGCGGTGATGGGGTTATCTTGGGCCAGCAGATCGCCGCGGCGTGCGGCAAGGTCCGGCCACAGCGCCAAGCCGAACGCGGCCAGCGCCAGCACGATCAGGCTGATTTGCTTGCGGCGTGCACGTCCATCGATCAAAACCTGCTCCCCTCCGTCTTGCATGCTCAATCAGGCGACTGATCCGCCAGGCAAATGCCCGTCACCGCTTCTTGCGGGGACGATCATCGTCGCGGTCGTCCCGCCCGTTGCCGCGCCGGTCGTCCCGCTCGTCCCGGCGATTGTTCCCGCGGGATTTGCCACGGTCCTGCACTTCGTTCAGACCGACTTGCTCGACCGTGCCGCCGGTCCCCTGTTGCGCGGCCTGGCCGGTCTGCATCAACACCACATGATGGCACGGCGCATCCGAGGCTGGGTCCTGCCGGTGCGGAATGAGGATCGGCGAACTCTGCGGATTGCCCGCCTCATCGGTCACCGTCAGAAAGAGATCATGCGGGCCATCGGCGTAAATCGGGAAATCAAAACGCCCGCTGTCCGCGCCGCTCTTACTGGTACTCACGGCCTGGTTGCCCCACGGGTCGGCCAAGGCCAGCCGCACACCGGGCACCGGCGCGCCGTCCTGGTTGAGCACGATCCCCATGACATAGTTGCCGGGGCAACTGGCGTCATTCACAATCGGTTCGGCCAGATGATACAGCCCGCCGCCCGGCAGTCCGCTGACGCCCACGGCGCGACTCACCACATCCAGCGGCACGCCGCCGTCGGGCGAGAGCGCCACCGCGTTGGGGTCGCCCGCGGCCGCCATGTCCACTAACACCTGCACGTCGCCGTCGCCCTCCTGTGGGTCCAGCGCCAGCGCCGCGGAGAGGTCCCCTTGCAGCCGGTCACACGGCCCCAGATAGACGGCTGCGCCCTTACGGACGGCCCAGGCCAACGCGTGCAATTGCTCCAGTGACAAGGTGGCCGCGTTGGCGAGATCCGCGGTGGTGATCGTCTGCGTCTCGACGATGGCGGGCTGCACCTTGCCCGGCAGCCGCAGCATGGTGCGCGGCGCGGCGCCTTCCAGCCCGCAGTATCCGGCCAGCGCCGCTTGGTCGCCGCGCCGGGTGTAGACCGGGGCGGAGGGCAGTTCGACCACGCTGTCGCCCAGCGCGCCTTTCGTCCGCCATACTTCCAGCCAACTCAGCCGGAACCACTCGCCGCCTGTGCGGCAGGCCAGGGTGGGCGGGCATTGATCCGCCTGAGCCGCGGTTGTGGCCGGTGGGACAAACTCCCACGCCGCGGGATCCTGAGGCATCTCCAGCCCGGCCATGAGATCGGGCCGCGCCAGCACGCCTTCCATAAACGCCTGCCAGATGGGGGCCGCGCCGGTCACGCCGGACGCGTTCTGCATGGGCCTGCCGTCGCTGTTGCCCGCCCACACCCCCGCTACCAGGTATCGAGTATAGCCCAAAGTCCAGTTGTCGCGGTAGTCGGTGGTGGTCCCGGTCTTGGCCGCGACAGGACGGCTCAACGTGAGCGGGTTGTTCTCGCCAAAGGCGGGCAGCCGCGCGCTGCGGTCGCTGAGGATGTCGGTCACGATAAAGGCCGTCTCCGGCGAAAGCACCTGCTCGCCGTCGGCAGGGGCGTCGGCCGCGGCCGCCGGGCTGCTCGCGGCGCGGTCGCCCGCCAGTTCCTCGGCGGCCACGACCTCGCCGCGGCTGTTGCGTAGCTCATGCACCAGCTTGGGCGTGCGATAGACGCCGCCGTTAGCCAGCGTGTGATAGGCCGTGGTCAGGTCCAGCAGCCGGACTTCGCCGCCGCCCAGCGTGAGGCTCAACCCATACCAGTCGTCGGCCTGGTCCAAGCTGGCGATGCCCAGCCGCCGCGCCACTTCCAACATGCGCGGCACGCCCAGCCGCGCCAGTAGCTTGACCATGGGGATGTTGTAGCTGTTCGCCAGCGCGGTGCGTACCGTCACCGGGCCGTGAAACTCGCCGTCATAGTTGCGCGGGCGATAGACCAAATCTTGGTCGCTCAACAGCCCGCCGCTCACGGCCTGGGGCAGACCCACCGTGTAGGTCACGGGGATGTCCCAGACGACGCTGGCCGGGCTGACCAGGTTGTCTTCCAGCGCGGCGGCGATGAGCACGGGCTTGATGGCGCTGCCCGGTTGGCGCAGGGCCAGGCTGACGTTGACCTGGCCGCTGATGGCGTCGTTGGTGAAATCGGCGCTGCCCACCATCGCCAGGACTTCGCCTGTGCCCGGCTGCAAGGCGACCAGCGCGGCGTTGCTCAGGTCAAAGACGGGCTGCAACTCGGCCACCTTGGCCGTCACCGTCGCCTGCGCCAACTGCTGCATGCCCAAGTCCAATGACGTGATGACCTGGAAGCCGGCGCGCTGGGTGTAGCCCTCGCCCAACTCGGCGTTAAGCTGCTCGACGACGGCCTGGACAAAGTGCGGCGCGAGATTCGGGGCCAGGCCCGGCTCGCCCGCCAGTTGCAGCTCCTCGGCAAAGGCCGCGTCCGCTTCGTCTGCGGCCAAGAAGGCGTGGCGCACCATTAAGTCCAGCACGATGCGTTGGCGGGCGCGCGCGCCGTCCCAGTTCTCATACGGGTTCAGGTTGGCCGGCTGCTGGGGTATCCCGGCCAGCATGGACGCTTCGGCCAGCGTCAGGTCGGCGGCGGACTTGCCGAAATAGACCTGGGCGGCGGCTTCCGGGCCATAGGTCAACTGCCCATAGTTGAGCAGGTTGAGGTACATCTCCAGGATTTCGTGTTTGGTGTAAAGCTCAGTGAGTTCCTGGGCCAGCCCGGCCTCCAGGACCTTACGGTCCACCGACTGGTCGTAACGCTGGTCCGGTCCCAAGAAGAGGTTGCGCGCCAACTGCATGGTGATGGTGCTCGCGCCGGAGACGACCTCGCCCTCTTGCAGGTTCTGGATGGCCGCGCCCGCGATGCGCTTGGCGTCGATGCCGGGGTTGGTGTAGAAGGTGGCGTCTTCCACGGCGATGGTGGCTTCGATGAGCGCCTCGCTGATGGCGTCCAACCCCACCCACACGCGGCGGCCCTCGCCAAAGGTCTCGCCGATCAAGACGCCGTGGCGGTCATAGAGGCGCGTGGTCTGGAAGACGCGCGGCAGGTCGCCGGGCTGATACTGGCGCTGATAGGCTTCAGCCGCGGCCAGCGGGTCGCTCGCCTTGCGGTCGCCCAAGAGCGCGCTGCGCCCACCGAAGAGACTGCCTGTGCTGCATGCGCTCAACAGCAGCGCGGCGGCCAGGAGTAGCCCGATCCAGCGTGTCTGGCGCAGCTCGGCCGCGCCGGTAGTCCGTTTCATCATGCCGTTGTCTTCCGTGAACCATTGCGCAGTGACGTTCCCCAAAACCAATCAACGTCGCGGGGGTGCATAGAGTTTCCGGCGCGGCCTAATCCAACCCCGACCAGATGACGTAGTGGCAGCTCTGATCGCTGGGGCCGCCCTGTTTGTGCGGCACGGCGACCGCCTCGCCCAGCGGCGAGCCGGCGTCATCCACCAACGCGATGTAGATGGTGCTCGGTTCGTCCACGATCACGGGGAACTGGAACGACCCATAGCCCTCGGCGGCGGCGCTCGTCTTTTGCTGGCTCCAGTTGCCAAAGGGATCGGTGTAGAGCACGTTGACGCCGGCCACCAGTTGGCCGGTGGCGTTGAAGACCGACCCCAGCACGAAGGTCCCGCCGCAACTGCCGGCGTGGGCCACACCCTGCGCCATATAGCTGCGCGAGGGCGGGGCCACAACAGGCGCGCTGGCCGCGGCCTGGCCTGGCAGCGGCTCACTTTCGAGTTGGGCCACCTGGTCGGTAAAGCCGTCAATGCGGACGGTGGCGTTGGCGTCGCCCAAGAGCCGCCGCACCACCGCGGCGGCGTCGGCGCACGGGCCAAAGAAGAGCGGCGACGCGGCGTCTGCGCTCCACTTGAGCGCCGCCGTCTGTTCGTCGCGCAGCTTGCGCGTCGCTTCTTCGTCCAGTTGTTCCGGTTCGCCGGTAGGCGCGGCCTGCGCGGCGAGCGCGCTTTGTCCGGTTGCCAACTCTTGCAGCGCGGGCAGGCCGCGCGTCAGCCCCACGGGCAGCCGCAACAACTGGCGCGTCTCGCCGCTTTCGGCGCTGCACGCGCCGAGGGGGATCGAACCGCCGTCGCGTTCGACATAGACGGTGTTCATGGTCGCCACGGCTGCACTGTCGCCCAACGGGCCGCCATCGCCCAGGCGGGCCAGCCAGCGCACGTCGAACCACTCTTCGGCGGGGCAGACGATCCCCGGCGGGCAGGCGATGGGCGCGCGGACCATGCCTTCCGGCGGGGTGAACTCCCACTGCGCCGGGTCGGCGGGCGCGCCCAGCGCGGCCAGCAGTGCGGGGTCGGCCAAGACCGCTTCCATAAATGCGTTCCAGATGGGCGCGGCCCCGGTCACGCCGGATACATTGCGCATGGGCCGCCCGTCGCTGTTGCCCGCCCACACGCCCGCCACCAAATAGCGGGTAAAGCCTTCGGTCCAGTTGTCGCGATAGTCGCTGGTGGTGCCGGTCTTGGCGACGGCGGGACGGCTCAGACGCAGCGCGCTAGTGGGGCCAAAGGCCGGGGTGCGCGCGTCGTTGTCGCTGAGGATGCTGGTCACCTGAAAGGCGGCTTGCGGTGAGATAACGCGCTGCGCGGGCGGCTGTGCGGGCGGCCATGTCACGCCCGCGGCCAGGACGCTCCCGGCGCTGTCAGCCGCCAAGATGGCATGGGGTGCGCGGTACTCGCCGCCGTTCGCCAGCGTGTGAAAGGCCGTCGTCAGGTCGAGCAGCGTCACTTCGCCGCCGCCCAGCGTCAAGCTCAAGCCATACCAGTCGGTGCCGCGCGTCAAACTGCGGATGCCCATGGCGCGCGCCCCCGCCAACATGCGCTCCACGCCTACGGCGTCCAGCAACTTGACCGCCGGGATGTTGTAGCTGTTGGCCAGCGCCCGGCGCGCCGTCACCGGGCCGTGAAAGGCCTCGTCGTAGTTGTGCGGCGTGTAGCGTTCGTCCTCGGCGACCTTGTAGGTGGCGGGGACGTCCCACATGACCGTGGCCGGGCTGATCTGGAGATCGTTGAAGGCCAGCGCATAGAGTACAGGCTTGATGGCGCTGCCGGGCTGGCGCAGCCGGGTGGCGACGTTGACCTGGCCCGCAATGGTGGTGTCGGTGAAGTTGGCGCTGCCGACCATAGCCAGGATGTCGGCGCTGCCGGGCTGCAAGGCCACCAGCGCAGCATTGCTGAGGTCATAGGTCGGGCGCAGGGCCGCCACTTGCGCGGTCACGATGCGCTGGGCGACGCGCTGCAAGTCCAGGTCCAGCGTGGTGGTGATGGTCAAGCCGGCGCGCCGCACGTTGATCGCGCCCAGTGCGGTTTGCGCCTCGGCGGTCACATACTGGACAAAGTGGGGCGCTTCAGCCGGTCGCGCCGCGGGGTTGGGGTTCAGTTGCACCGGCGTGACATAGGTGAAATCCGCCTCCAGAGGACGCAGATAGCCGTGGCGCACCATGAGGTCCAGCACCACGCGCTGGCGCGCTTTGACGGCGGCCAGGTTTGTAAAGGGGTCGAAATCGCCCGGCTGCTGGGGAATCCCGGCGAGGAGCGTGGCTTCCGGCAGGGTGAGGTCGGCGGCGGACTTGGCGAAGTAGAGGTTGGCGGCGGCCTCAGCCCCATAGGCCAGGCGGCCAAAGTGGACCAAGTTGAGATACATTTCCAGAATCTCATCCTTGGTGTAGATCGCCGTCAAGTCTTGGGCCAGCAGCGCCTCGAAGACCTTGCGGTCGACGCTCTGCTCAAAGCGTTCTTCCGTGGTAAAGAAGAGTTGGCGCGCCAACTGCATGGTGATGGTGCTGGCCCCGGAGACGATCCCGCGCTGCTCCATGTTTTGCCACAGCGCGCCGATCACGCGCCGGATGTCCACGCCGGAATTGGTGTAGAAAGTAGAGTCCTCCGTGGCGATGATCGCCTGGATCAGATGGGGAGAGATGCGCGCCAGCGGGACCCAGGTCCGATAGCCTTCTTCATAGAGGATCGCCAGAGTTTCGCCGTCGCGGTCGAGCACGTGGGTGGTCTGGAAGACACGCGGCAGCGGTCCCGGCTGATAGCGCTGCAAGTAGGCTTCGGCTGCCGCGGCCGGGGCGTCCGCCGGGCGCGGGCGCACCTGATAGCGGGCGGCATACTCGGCCAGGTATTCGTCGAGGGTCCAGGTGAGCCGGACGATTTCGGGCGGCAGCGGGGGCAGTTGCGCCAGACGCGCGGCGCACCCCGCCGTCAACGCGACCACAATCAGGCCAATGAGCAGCCGGCCTGCCGCTTGGCGCGCCTGTCTTGTCGTCATCGTCGAATATCCTCCCGCCCCCGCCGCGGCGTCGGGGCGACGCCACCTGCGCCAATTGCTCACCACCCACTAGGTAAACGTCCGGCAACCCCCGTTCGGTTCGCACGCAAAACAAGGAATTTGGGAGAAACAAAAACGCCGTCCGATTTACGTCAATGGCCGGCGTTTCACTATAATAACGGAGCTTACTGGAGATCGGTGTGATCTGGAGTGAGGCGACGGCCGGATTCGAACCGGCGATGGGGGTTTTGCAGACCCCTGCCTT
>CAYJQA010000327.1:4223-6627 GCA_964372065.1 uncultured Litorilinea sp. | reverse complement strand
GATGAAGGCTGCGCCCGCGGCTGCCGCCGCATCATCGAGATTGCCAAGACCCTGGGGCCGGATGATTTGGTCTTCACGATGGCGGGCAACGGCGTCGGCTCGCTGCTCACGCTGCCCGCGCCGGGCATCACCGTCGAGGAAATCCGCCAGGTCGTCTATATGTTCCAGATCGAGCGCGGCGGGCCGACCGGCGACCTCGTACCCATCCGCAACCATCTGGACGCCATCAAGGGCGGGCAGTTCACACGCTATCTCAAGCACGCCCAGGTGATTCATCTGATCAACTTCAACCGGCCCAAGAGCTATCGGCAGATGATCAGCGATGTTCACTATCGCTGGCTGCATCTGCTCCCCGACGAGTCGACCTTCGCCGATGCGGTGGCCATGCTGAAGAAGTGGGACGTGTGGGATCGCGCGCCGCAGGCCGTGCGCGACCGCCTGCTGGCCGCCGACCCCGCGGGCGAGACGCTCAAGGCGAACGAGTTTGAGGCGTTGGGCAACAAGGTCTTCTTCATCTTTAGCCCCGAAACCGGCTTAGTCCCGACGGCCAAGCGTCGCGCCGAAGAGTTGGGGCTGCGGACCCGCGTGCTGTATAACAACTACGACATGCAGGCGGAAGCCATGCAGGTCGGCAAGGTGGTCGCCAACATCGCCAAGCACAGCGAATATGAGGGCGATCCGTTTGAGCCGCCGCTGGTCCTGTTTGGCGGCGGCGAGTTGCTGGTGACGGTAGGGCAGGAGACCGGCATGGGTGGGCGCAACCAGGAGTACATCACCTCGGCCGCGATCCAGATTGCCGGTACGCAGAACATCGTCATGGCGTCGGTGGACTCGGACGGCACCGATGGCCCCGGTCACCAGTTTGTGGGGCCGGAATACGCCCATATTCCCGTGCTCACCGGCGGCATCGTGGACGGTCAGACGGCCGCCCGCGCCCGCGCCCTCGGCATTGACCTGGCCGCCGCGCTCAAGCGTCACGACACCTCGCCCGCGCTTTGGCAGTTGGACGACGGCGTCGTCACGCTGCCCGCCATGAGCATGACCGATCTCAGTATCACGTTAATCTTGGGGCGTTCCACCCCCAAAGCATAAGCCAGTAAGCGACTGTCACCCGTCAAGGTGACAGTCATTTTGTGTGAGCCATTTCCGATCAGGAGGATTGTATGCCGGCAGGTTCAACGATTGTCTCAGTGACCGCGCGTGAAATCTTTTCGGACCGCGGCCATCCGGGTGTAGAAGCCACCGTGACCACCCAGAACGGCGCCAAAGGAACCGCCGTCGTCACCGCGGGCGTGTCCGTGGGCGTGTACGAGGTGAAGTTCGCCTATGATGGTGGGAAGAAGTGGGGCGGCAAGGGTGTGCAGAAGGCCGTGGAGCATGTCAACAAGATCATCGGCCCCGCGGTCATCGGCATGGACGCCTCCCGCCAGATGGAAGTCGACCAGGTGATCATCGACCTGGACGGGACGCCGACCAAGAGCAAGCTGGGCGGCAATGCCACCGGCAGCGTCTCCGCGGCGGTCTTGCAGGCGGGCGCGGCCAGCCTCGGCATCCCCGTCTACCAGCACATCGGCGGCGTCAATGCCGTGACGCTGCCCACGCCCGGTGTGATCACCGTGGTCGGCAGCAGCCGCTACGGCGGCGGCCAACGCTCCGGCGGCAAGCCTTCGTACTCTTACATTTGCTACGGTTTCGACACCTTCAGCGATGCCTCCTATGCGGCATGGGTGGCGAACAACGCGTTCGTGGCCGCGCTCAAGACCAAGTACGGCATCGACAATGCCCGCGGGTGGGGTATGGTTTCGGCGGGCTATGTCAAGCACGACCGCGAGTTGTGGGACCTGATGACCGAGACCATCAACAAGTGCGGCTATGAAGGCAAGGTCGGCATTCAAGTCGACGTAGCCGCGGGCACTTATTGGGAAAAGGCCAAGAACCGCTTTGTAGGTCTCTTCTCCGCCGAAGACAAGACGGTGGACGACCTGTTCAAGCTCTATCAGGACGCCACCGCCAACTATCCGTTCGTGATCATCGAGGACCCGCTGGACGAGACCGACTACGAAGGGCATGGCGAGTTGACCAAACTGCTCGACGTGCAGATCGTGGGCGACGACCTCTTTACCACCAACGTGGAACGCTTGCAGATGGGCCTCAAAACGGGCGCGGCCAACTGCATGTTGCTTAAGGTCTACCAGATCGGCACGATCACCGAGGCGTTTGAGGCCGTTCGCATGGCCTATTCCGCGGGTTACGGCGTCATGCCCTGCGACAGCCGCGGCGAAGGCGCCGACATCGCCGACTACTGTGTCGGTCTGAACACCGGCCATCTGCGCGAAGGCGGCACCGGCCCGGTGGGCAACCGCTTCCTCGCGATCGAAGCCGAGCTTGGTCCGCGCGCCCAGTT
>CAYJQA010000327.1:0-4213 GCA_964372065.1 uncultured Litorilinea sp. | reverse complement strand
CGCGGCCGGCATCAAGAAGCTGGCCGAGAAGATCGCGAAGCGCCAGGCCGTCAAGGCGTAACGCAAGTTCCACCTTCCCGGAAGCGGTCGCCGCTTCCGGGAAGGTTGTCTCGGGGACTAAGTCCGAGTTGTACGAGTATCACGCCAAGGCGTTGGCTCATCAGCCCGTGGACGCGGATGCGCGGCTCGCCGTATAATATGCAAAGAGGTGAGCATATGACAGAAGCACCCAAGCGAATTACGTTTGATGAGTTCTCGAAGAACCTCGATCGCATCTTCGAGCATGTCGTCAGCGAGGGCGAGTCCATTGTGATCGAAAACGGGGAAGGGAAACTCGTCGAGGTCAGACCTATCGCGCCGGCAAAACCGCGACGTGGGGCAGTGACAAAAGAAGATGATGAAGCATTTCTGTCGGCTGCAGGCGGTTGGGCTGATGTGGATATTGATTCCTTCCTAAAGGATATCTACGAAAGCCGTAAGTCGTCTCGTCCGCCGGTCGAACTATGAGCTATTTGGTCGATACGGATTGGGTGGTTGAGTACCTGAAGGGACGTGAGCCTGCAGTAACTACTCTGTCTCAGTTGCGGCATGAGGGGCTGGCGATCAGTCTCATCACCTTTGGTGAGGTCTATGAGGGTATCTACTCTGGACGCGCTCCTGAGCAACAAGAAGAATTCTTTCTGCGTTTCTTGCGTCGCGCCCAGGTGCTGCCTTTGAACCGAACGATTCTCAGACACTTCGCCCATGTCCGCAGTCAACTGCGCGCGCAAGGTCAGCTCATCGGCGACCTTGATCTGCTTATCGCAGCAACCGCGCTCCATCACAACCTTACGCTTCTTACCCACAATGCTCGGCACTTCAGCCGAATATCGGAACTCACGCTGTATTAGGCGATGCGGGCTGGAGTATGAACCATGTCTTCCCCTGAAGTGACTGTACGGCCCGTCCTGAACGATCCCCTCGTCCTCCTGGCGCGCGAGCGCGCCCAGGCGTGGTTCGCCGGGGTGACGCGTAAGGCGGGCGGCGCGCCCTACTTCGGCCATCTGGAAGACGTGGCGCAGTTGACCGCGCAGTATAGCGACGACCCCGCAGTCGTCGCCGCGGCCTATCTCCACGACGCCGTCGAGGACGGCAAGGCCACGGTCGCGCAGGTTGAGGCCGAGTTTGGCCCGCGCGTCTTGGCGCTGACGCTCTCCGTGACGGAACAGAAGGTCGGCGGGAGTTGGGAGAGCCGCAAGGCCGCCTATGTCGCGCAGATCGACAACGCGGCGACCGCCATCATCGCCGGGGCCGACAAGGTGGATAACCTGGAAGACCTGCTCGCCGTCGCTGACTGGTCGGTCTTTAACGCCGACCCGCGCCACAAGATCGCGCACTACCGCCACGCGGGTCAGGCCGTGCAGCAGTACGTCCCCGCATTGGGCGCGCGCATCCTGGCGTTGTGTGATGAACTGACTGCCAAGTTGAGTCCGCCTACGTAACCATCCGCGGCGCGGCCACATGCTGTGGCGCGGGCTTGCCGTTGTCTTGTTCCGTTGCACAAAGGAGTGCTGCGCATGCATACCCTCTCTTCACGCGAGCGCGTCATCCGCGCCATCCGCCGCGAGCCGACCGACTGCGTCGTCGCCATGCCCTACTGCTACGACATCGCCGCGCAGAACGCCGGCATCCCTTTGCTTGACTTCTATACCGACCCCAAGGCCATGGTGGCGGCCCAAGTGGACCTGCACGCCAAGACCGGCCAGGACGTCATCGCCATCGGCGCGGACAACTACTACATTGCCGAGGGCTTTGGCTGCAAGACCACGCGCAGCAACGACGAAGTCCCCGCGCTCCTGGAAGCGCCCTGTGCCACGCTGGACGAAGTGTATGACCTCAAAGTGCCCGACCCGCTGACCGACGGCCGGATGCCCGTCATGCTGGAGGCGCTCAGGCTGGCGCGGCAGGCCGTAGGCGACGGCGCGGCGCTGCGCTCCCCCGGCACCGGCCCCTTTGCCATGGCGTCCTACTTCATCGGCACGCAGAAATGGCTGGTCGAGGTGGGTCAGGTCATGGGCGACATGGAAGGGGCCAACGAAGCTGCGCTCCATCATGCGCTGCACCTGGCGAGCGACGCGCTTATCGCGTTCGGCAAGGCGTGTTGGGATGCGGGCGCGGACATCCTCCACTGCGGCGACTCGCTGGCGTCGTGCAATGTGATCTCGCCCAAGACCTTCGAGCGCTTCTCGTATCCCTATCTGAAGAAGGTCTTTGCGGCGTGGGCCGACTATGGCATCGACCGCAAGATTCTACACATCTGCGGCAACAGCACCAAGGTGCTGGACCTGTATGCCAGCACCGGCGCAGACATGGTGGAGATTGACAACGCCGTGGACCTGAGCGTCGCCAAGGCGCGCATCGGCGACCAGGTCGTGCTGGTGGGCAATGTCCACACGGTCGAGGAATTGCTCCATGCCACGCCGGAAAAGGCCGCGGCCGCGGCCCAACGCTGCATCGACCAGGCCGGCGCGGGCGGCGGCTTCATGGTCGGCTCCGGCTGCATCGTCCCGCCCCACACGCCCATCGCCAACCAGCAGGCGGTGGTGCGCGTCAGTCACAGCCATAACTACCCCGTCGCGGCCTAGCCGCGACTACACCCCGTCACGCCCTTAGGTGACAGCCGCCATCCGCGGGCGGCTGTCACCTATATACTCTCACCGCGCGATACGCCGCTAAGTAAACCGCGTTCAGAAGACCAGCACCCGGTCGGCGCTTAACGTCCACTCGCCTTCCAAATCCACGCTTCCCCCCACCACGCCCTCGATCTTGTCTTCAGGCTCGAGCCCGCGAGCCTCGCAGCAAGACCCTCAGGTCGCGACGTCGCCGCGTCGCGCCAGACTGCGGATCATGCGCTCCACATTGTAATAGCCGTCTGGGGTCTTCTGCCCTTTGCGGGCACAGAGTACACCGTCTCCGGTCAGAAAGACGCGCACCTGCACCGCCGGCTGCTTGACCAGGTTGAGCGTCAGACGCAACGCATTGTAGGCCCGTTCATTGCCGTACGGGCCATCATTGATGATGAAGAGGACATTTTGAGCGACGGCGTCCATGCGATTTCTCCTCCTGTCGGTTGAGAACCCCAGCGTATGCGTGGTGTGAGGTAAACGAAGCCGTTGACGTAACTGGCTTCTAAGTCTACCCCCGCGCCGTCACAAGTTCAATCCCGTTGCAGGATATGGGCGTATTTCAGGCTTGGGGCGAGTTTTGCTCGCACGGTAGGTGACTGTCACCTGCGTCGCCCCCAACGTGAAATGCACCCGCAGGATATGCGCAGTCGGGCAACCGCGGGGCGCATGCGCCCCCGCGCCACCCCTCACACAAATGTTCAATATCCCTTGCGCCATGCGACTTTAGTCGCAGCGCCGCGGCCCGCGCCGATCTACAGTGGGGTATCCCTGGGCGTTGCGACCGTGCTCGTCGCGCAGAGGGGCGCACCTGATTGTGTAAGTGAGGAGGCTGATTTGTGGCACAACGCCCCTATCCCATCATTGATCGACAACGTTGTACGGGCTGCCATTTATGTGTGGACCTCTGTCCGACCGACGCGCTGGGGCAGATTGGCGGTAAGGCCGATCTGGTCTACCCGGAGTTATGTACCTATTGCTCTGTATGTGAGGACCGCTGCCCCGAGGGCGCGATTGCGTTGCCGTTTCTGATCGTATTTCCCACCAAACCAAATGGTGCTCTCTCAAGCTCACCTCGTGACAAAGGAGTCAACCAATGATCAGTTTCACTCGCGGTAGACGTTGGGCGGTCGTCCTAGCGGCGCTGCTGGGCATCGCCGGCGCGTTAAGCGCCTGCGGCCGTGACAAGGAGGCAACGCCTGAAGCTCTAGTCGCCGGCGAGGCAGGCGGCCTCCCCGCCAACGCGTTGGAGATCGCAACCAACCGCGGCCTGTCCCCCGACGACATCAACGCGGCGCTCAAGACCTATGTCCCCAGCGGCAAATGGGATGAGTACCTCATGTTCACGTCCGGCGGGCATTCCGGCAACATGCTGGTGATCGGCATCCCGTCCATGCGCATCCTCAAGCACATCGCCGTCTTTACGCCGGAAGCGTGGCAGGGCTACGGTTACGGTGAAAAAGGCATCGAAGAAATGCTGGACGGCGGCAATGTGCGCGGGGTGAAGATTCGCATGGGCGACACCCATCACCCGGCCCTGAGCGAGACCG
>CAYJQA010000326.1:0-6705 GCA_964372065.1 uncultured Litorilinea sp. | reverse complement strand
CCGCACCAGGGCCAAGGCCAGCTTGAGGTCATAGCCAAAGACGCCCCAGCCAAACTTGATGGCGCGGAAACCATGCGCCAGATAAGCGGCGGTCGCGGCCTTCATGGCGTCCGGCGTGGGGCGAAAGGTGGTCGAGGCATACGCCTTGACCCGCTCGCGGTAGCGCGCGCCCAGCAGGGTCGAGACGGGCCGGTTGAGCGCCTTGCCGGCAATGTCCCACAGCGCAATATCCGCGCCGGAGATCATCTGCATGCCCGCGCCCTGACGGCCATAATAGGCCAGATAGCGCACCATCTTCTGCCACAGCCGTTCATGCTCCAGTGGGTCCTCGCCCAGCAGCGCGGCGCGCAGCGACTCGAAGCCCACTACCCCACCGGACGGCGCATCCACGACCGCCTTGCCCACGTGCGGCTGCGTCTCGATATCCGACCAGCCGACGATGCCTTCGTCGGTGGTGATCTTGATCAGCGACACAAAGCGCACGCCGTGCGCCTCGGCCACCTCACCGGGGTCCGAATAGTTCTTGCCGGTGTCCAACACCATCGCTTCTACATCGACGATCTTCATCGCGCGTCCAGTCTAGCCGGGGACGGTTGCGCGCCGCCCGTGCAGATGGTAAGGGTTTGATTACGACCCGGCCCGGCCGGGCAGCCCCAGCCCGACCATAAAGCCGCCGTCAATGCGGAGCGTGGTCCCGGTGACGTAATCGGCCGCATCGCTCGCCAGATAGACCGCGCCCTGGCCGATGTCCGCGGCGGTCCCCAGCCGCTTCCAGGGCAGCGCCTGCGCGCCCGTCTGGATCTCTTCCTCGGAGAAGTAGGTGCGCTCGCCCGGCGTGTCAATCCAGCCCGGGTTGATGACGTTGACGTTGATGTGATAGGGCGTCAACTCGGCGGCCATGGTCCGCACCAGATGGTTGACCGCCGCCTTCGCCATGTTGTACCCGGCGGACAGGGGGAAACCCAACTCCTCGTGGATGGACGAGATCACGATAATCTTGCCCGCGCTGCGGTTGCCGGCCAGCCCCTGCTTGACCATCTGCTGCGCCGCAAACTGGCAGGTGTGAAAGACGCCAAACTGGGTGACTTCGATGGTGCGGAGGATGTTCTCCCACTTGGCCTCGATCACCGGCTCGCGGATGGAATGGGCGGCGTTGGCGACCACGATGTCCAGGTGGCCGAAGTGGTCGATGGCCGCATCGAACATGCCCCGCACCGCGGCCCGGTCGGCTACGTCGGCCTGATAGACCAGCGCGCGGGTCCCGTGTGCGGTCACGTTGGCGGCCACGGCCTGGGCCTCGTCGGCGTGGCTGCGATAGTTGACGACCACATCCGCGCCTTCCGCGGCAAAGGCCTCGGCAATGCCGCGGCCGATCCCGCGCGACGCGCCGGTGACCAGCGCGACCTTCCCCTGCAACGATGGCATGACGATCTCCTCTTGGTTAGGTGGTGGGGGAGCAACGATGGATATTGGGCTATTTTACAACTGTGCTCACGCCCTGATACGGGGTAATGGTGTCCAGTTTTGCGCCGATTGTTTCCCGCGCCGTTTCCAATTCATACGCCTTTTGCAGGTTGAGCCAGAAGTCGGGGCCGGTGCCGAAGAATTTGCCCAAGCGCAGGGCCGTATCCGCCGTGATACCGCGCCGCCCCCCCAGGATTTGATAGATCCGGTTATTGGGAATGCCCAGCCGCTTAGCCAGTTCCAAACCGCTGATGCCGATTTCCTCCAGTTCGCCGGCCAGTATTTCGCCGGGGTGAATGGGGTCTTTCCAGTCATTCATGGGGTTAACCTCACGCGTGATAATCCACGATCTCCACGTCAAACGGCGCGTCATCCCACCGGAAACAGACACGCCACTGCCGGTTAATCCGAATACTGTACTGCCCTTTCCGGTCTCCGCGCAGAGATTCCAGATGATTGCTTGGCAGCTTTGCCAGAGTCTCCAAGCTAGGGGCGCTATCCAGGATCCGCAAACGCTTCAGGGCCTGCCGCTCGCTGCCGGAAAAGCGTCGGACGAATTGCCGGTGATAGAGTGCTTCAGCATCTTTGTCCTTGAAGCTCCGGATCATGGCAACATCATACCGCCCTCGACGGACTACGTCAAGCGTCGATGATTGGGGGGGGGTGTATCTCAAAACGGGGGCAGGTTTCTGTCACCCTGAGCCCGGCGCCCCTGGGCGCGAAGGGTCCCGGTGCGCCGGGATGCTTCGCTACGCTCAGCATGACAGAGTGCCCCCAACGTGAAATGCACCCTGATTGGGACAAGATTTGGCAAGAATAGGGCCACCGCCCCCCAGCGACGGTGGCCCTACTCCTGAAAAGCCGTGGGCTAGGCCGCGACGGTTTGGCCTTGCAGCGCCAAGCCGTCCATGGGCGGCATCTGAGCGTCGGTGGCGCGGAACTGGCTGGTGTAGAGATGGTGATAGAAGCCGCGCTGGGCGAGTAGCTCCGCGTGCGTCCCGCGCTCCACAATCTCGCCGTGGTTGATCACCAGGATTTGGTCGGCGTTGCGGATGGTGCTCAGCCGGTGCGCGATGACAAAGCTGGTGCGCCCGGCCATCAGCCGCAGCATGGCCTCCTGGATGTGCTGCTCCGTGCGCGTGTCCACGCTGCTGGTCGCCTCGTCCAAGATGAGGATGCGCGGGTCCGCCAAGATGGCGCGCGCGATCGCCAGCAACTGGCGCTGCCCCTGGCTGAGATTGCTGCCGCGCTCGGAGAGCGGCGTGTGATACCCCTGGGGCAAGCGGTGGATGAACTGGTCGGCGTTGGCAAGCTTGGCCGCGGCCATGACCTCTTCGTCGGTCGCGCCCAGCCGCCCATAGCGGATGTTCTCCATGACCGTATCGGTGAACAGGAAGGTATCTTGGAGCACGATCCCCAACTGGCGGCGCAGGTCGTCTTTACGGACGCGGCGAATATCGTGGCCGTCGATGGCGATGCGCCCGGCGTCGATGTCATAAAAGCGGGTGAGCAGGTTGACGATGGTCGTCTTGCCCGCGCCGGTCGGGCCTACCAGCGCGATGACCTGCCCCGGCGTAGCGTGTAGGCTGATGCCCTTGAGCACCGGCCGGGCGTCCTCTGGGCGCGGCTCATAGGCAAAGCTCACGTCTTCCACCGCCACCTCGCCGCGAATCTCGCCCAACGGCTCGGCGTCCGGCGCGTCCACCATCTCCGGCTGCTCGTCAATCACCTCAAAGACACGCTCGGCCCCGGCGATGGCCCCCTGGATCAGGTTATAGAGACTGGCCATCTCGTTGAGGGGGCGGCCAAACTGGCGCGTGTAGTTGACGAACGCCGTGATCGTGCCGATGGTCGCCATCCCTTGCAGCGCCATCCAGCCGCCGACGCCCGCCACGATAGCCAACCCGATGTTGTTGATCACATTCATCATCGGCCCCACAAACCCGGCGTAGATTTGGGCTTGGGTGGCCGCCGCGCGCAACTCGCCGTTGGCGACGCCAAACTCCCCCAGCGTCGCTTCTTCGCGACCATAGGCTTTGACCACGCGCTGGGCGCTGACCGTCTCCTCGATGAGGCCGTTGAGCGTGCCCAGCGTCGCCTGTTGGCGGCGGAAGCCCGCCCGCGTGCGTGCGCCCACCCAGCGCGTCAATACATACATCAAGGCGGGCGTACAGACAATGGTGATCAGGCCCAACATCGGGTTCAGCCACAGCATCATCGCGGCCGCGCCGACCAGCGTAATGGCGGACGAGATCAGTTGGGCCGCGCTCTCCGAAAGCACCGTGCTGACCGTGTCCACATCGTTGGTTAAGCGGCTCATCAGGTCGCCGTGGGCGTGCTGGTCGAAGTAGCGCAGGGAGAGCGTCTGCAGCCGGTTAAAGAGATCGGCGCGGATGTCGCGGATGGTGTGTTGGGCCACCGCAGCCATGAGATAGATCTGCACCCAGGTCAGCAGCGACGCCGCCAGGTAAACCGCGGCCATGAGCAGGCTGATGCGCGCTAGCCCCGGCAAATCGCCCGGTAGGATGTAGTCGTCCACGGCGACACCGATGAGATAGGGGCCGACTAAATTGAGCGCGCTGGTGACCGCGACCACCAGCGCCATCGTGATCAGCGCGACGCGGTGACGGCGGAGATAGGTCCACAGCCGCCGGATCGTGGCCGACGCGTTCTTGGCGCGGGGCTTCTTATCCATAAACATGGCGCCGGGGCCGTGACCAGGGCCGCGCCCCATGATGGGCGGCGGGGCAGAGTGTCTTTCGCCGCGTGGCTCAGCCATGATTGACCTCCGCTTGCAGCGTCTCTGCCGGCAGCGCCACCGGAGGCAAAGCATCTTGCATCATGCGCCCGTTTTCCATTTGGGATGTATAGATTTCACGATAGATGGGGCTGGCATCCAACAGTTCGGCGTGGCTGCCTTCGGCAACCACCTGCCCGTCGTCCAGCACCAAGATTTTGTCGGCGCTGAGGACGGTGCTGATGCGTTGGGCCACGATGAAGTTGGTGCGGCCCCGCCGCGTCAGCGCCAGTGCGTCCTGGATTTTGGCTTCGGTCTCCACGTCCACGGCGCTGGTGCTATCGTCCAGGATCAAGATGCTCGGCTCGACCAGCAGGCCGCGGGCAATCGCCAGCCGTTGTTTTTGCCCGCCCGACAGGTTGACCCCACGCTGCCCAACCTCGGCGTTATAGCCTTCCGGCAAGGCGCTGATAAAGCCGTGCGCCTGGGCCAGCTTGGCCGCGGCGATGACCTCCTCATCGGGCGCGTCCGACCGGCCATAGCGAATATTGTCGCGGATCGTGCCGCTAAAGAGCACCGACTCTTGGAGCACGACCGCAACCTGGCGGCGCAGGTCTGCCTGGTCCAAATCGCGCACATCCACCCCGTCAAGCGTGACGCGTCCGCCGGTCACATCATAGAAGCGAGGAATCAGGTTGACCAGGCTGGACTTGCCCGCACCCGTCGCGCCCAAGAGCGCCACCGTCTGGCCCGGCTCCACCACAAACGAGACATTCTTCAGGACCAAGTCCCCGGCGTGACCGTCATAGCCGAAACTGACATTCTCGAAGGCGACCCGCCCGCGCAGCACGCTCACGGGTCGCGCACCGGGGCGGTTTTGGATCTCCGGTGTGCTGCTCAATACTTCGTCGATGCGCACGGCGGACGCTTCGGCGCGCGAAATGCGCGTCACCAACATGCTCACCATCATCAGCGACATCAGTGTTTGCAGCAGATAGTTCATAAACGCAACGATCTGCCCCACCTGCAGCCCGCCGACCTTCACCTGTACGCCGCCATACCAGATGGTCGCCACAATCCCGGCGTTGAGCAGGGTCATCATAAAGGGCATGGTCACGGAGACGGTACGCACCGCGGTGATGTTCTGCGTGGTCAAGGCCTCGTTGGCGCGGCCAAAGCGCCGCGTCTCATGCTCCCCGCGCACAAACGCCTTGACCAAGCGCACGCCGGCCAGGTTTTCCTGCATGACCGTGTTGAGCGTGTCCAGGCGCGCCTGCACGATGCTAAAGAGGGGAAAGGCCCGGCGGATGATCAGGATCACTCCGATCAGTACGGCGGGGATCAGCGCCAGAAAGAGCAGCGCCAGCGTCGGGCTGGTGAGGATGCCCATGACCAGGCTGCCCACCAGCATCAGCGGCGCACGCACCATGATGCGCAGCACGATCATCACCACTTCCTGCACTTGGGTGACGTCGTTGGTCAGCCGCGTGACGAGCCGTCCGGTCTCCAGCTTGTCCAGGTTGCCGAAAGAAAGGGCCTGAATCTTGGCAAAGAGGGTGTGGCGCAGATCCGCGCCCAGCCCCTGCGCGGCCTTGACCGCATAGATGGTGCAGCCCGCGCCGCCCACCAGGCCGATCACCGCGAAGAGCGCCATCAGTGCGCCGCTCCGATAGACAATGTCCATCCGCGATTGGCCGATGCCGTCGTCGATGATGCTCTGCAGCAGGCGCGGCTGCATCAGGTCCATGCCGACTTCCAGCGCCATCAGCAGCGGGGCCAGCACGGCCCACTGCCAGTAGGGTTTTAAGAATACAATCAGCTTGCGCGTTGCTTGCATACGGTTAATCTCGACCGATCCAAAGGTAAGCTATGCCGGTTCGGGTGTGGTGTGTTCGCCCAAGACGCTCATCAAGTTTCCGCGCGCCCTCAACAGCAGACGGCGCATCTGGTCGCGATCCTGGGCGCTAAAGTCGCCAAACGTCTCTGCCTCAATTTGGGCCATGGTCGCCTCCATCTGCGTCTGCACGGCTTGGCCGGCAGCCGTGAGCGCCAGCCGCGAGACGCGCTGGTCGTGGGCATCGGCCCAGCGCCGCACAAAGCCCGCCCGCTCCAGCCGCTGGATCATCTTGGTGACGGTGGCCGGGGCGATATGCAAGGCCGCGGCGACCTCCGAATGGGTGAGACCTTCCTGCTGCGCCAGCAGTCTGAGCAGCGGCGGCTGGCCGCGATACAGGCCGATCTCCTCCAGCAGCATATGGGCGCGGATGTAATGTAAACGGCAGACTTGGGCCAGCAGCAGATCGACGGACTCCGGCGACTCTTTTTCAATTGGGTTCAAAATACGCCTCCCTCACAAATTGGTTTGCCGACTAACTATTTTAGTCGAGTAACGCGCCGGCGGCAAATCCGGCGCGCTGAATGATGCGTCTATGCGTTTCTGGGGCGGGACTTGGCCGGGATGGCTCCCCGCCGCCTAGGGTCTGTCTGCAAAGCTCTTTGTCACC